>RFFU01000023.1 GCA_003697085.1 Candidatus Hydrogenedentota bacterium | reverse complement strand
GTGCGGCTCGAGGCGATTATGGAACGGCTACGGGCGGAAGACGGCTGTCCGTGGGATCGCGAACAAACCCACGAATCCTTGAAGAAATACGCGGTCGAGGAGGTTTACGAGTTCCTCGACGCGGTGGATTCCGGAGACAGGGAGAAGATGGTCGAGGAGCTGGGCGACCTTTTGCTCCAGGTCGTCTTTCACGCTCAGTTGGGAAAAGAACGCGGCGACTTTACCTTGGACGACGTGGCGCGAGGAATCTGCGAAAAGTTGATCCGGCGGCATCCCCACGTCTTCGGTGACGTCGATCTGGGCGATGCGGAGGCGGTTTTAGAGAATTGGGAACGGCTCAAGAGTCGCGAATCCCGCGGGCAAACTCGGGAAAGAAAGGGACTGCTCGACGGAGTCCCGGACAATCTGCCGGCGCTTCTGATGATCTTTCGGATCGTCGAGAAGATACGGCTCTCGGACCACCGTCCCGAATGGTGTGAGGAAGGGGTTCTTCGGCGGAGAATTGCCGAGACGGAGCCGAGACCGGAGGCGATCGGCGGGTTGATTCGTGATTTGGCGGCGTTGGGAGCGCTTTATGGAATCGATGTGGAGGAGGTTGTACGGCGGGAGGGGAGGAAGATCAAGGAGGAGATCAACCGGTGTTCTCGCTAGGGTATCAGGAGATGATCTTGATCGGGATCATCGCGGTTCTGGTCTTGGGGCCGCAACGCCTGCCCGAGTTCTTTCGTACGCTTGGAAGGATCACGGCGTCGCTGCGCCGCGCCGCCGATGATTTTCGGAGAGAGATCGATCGTTACGACATTGATCTTCGCGCCGAGTTACGCCAGAAGGACGGCGCAGCGCGCTCGGCTCCCGCACGCCAGGCTCTTCCCGGTACCGTTTCCGCGGAGAAGGGAGTCGGAAGGCGGGGAGAGGAAGCAAGCGCCGCCTCTGGGGAGGGGGAATCCGATAAATCGGAAAGAATGTCTTCAAGCAGGGAAGTTCGGGAGGAAGACGTGCGCGAAAAGGGAGGCGATTGAGGCGGGGTGGTGGAACGAGAAACTCCGGAAGAAAAGTCGGATGCGCTTTCCGAGAGTATGGCGGCGATGCCGTTCTGGTCTCATCTCGTCGAACTGCGGGAGCGGCTTCTCAAATCTCTTGCTGGCATCGCCGTAGGCGTTGTCCTTTCCATTGCGTTTCTCGAGAGGATGGTCTTCGACCTCGCCTTGAAGCCGCTGGGATCGCGGAAATTGATGTATCTCGGGTTGGCGGAAGGCTTTACGACTCATCTTTTCCTTTCGCTCATCATCGGAACGATCCTGGCCCTTCCGTATGTCGCTTATCAGATTTGGGCGTTCGTCGCGCCCGGCCTTTATCCGCGCGAGCGCCGCGTCGCTGTTCGGCTCTCTTTCGCCTCGACAGGCCTTTTCTTCGCCGGCGTCCTTTTCGCCTATTTCATTCTGATGCCGGTCGTCGTGCGTTTCTTTCTCTCTTTCGAAACGGATCAGCTCGTCTACGGTGGCGCTTTGGGATCCTATCTCAAAACCTTCGCGGGTCTGCTGTTGGGAACGGGGTTGGCGTTTCAGTTTCCCTTGGTCCTGCTCGGCCTCGTGCGCGCCGGAATCGTGACGCCGGAGAGTCTGGCCGCGCAGCGGGGATACTGGATTCTCGCCATCGTGACCCTGGCGGCCGTTCTGACACCCACCGGCGATATGATGACCCAATCGCTCGTTTCACTTCCGATGTGGATTTTATTCGAAGGGGCGGTCATACTCTCGAAGGGAATGGAGGTTCGTTCCAAGGAGAAGGGCGGACGGGACGAGAAGGAGTCGTCGTGAAGGGAAGAGTGAGGAGGTAACGCTGCGATGGTCGAGACGAAGGAAGAAGTGTATCATCTCGAAAAATACGATGACGACGGCGCCCTCCTGAAATCTTTCCAAAGAGCCCTTCATCCCGGAACGCTCTTTCGCGGTCATTCCGCCGAGGCGGTCGCGGCCTTCCGGCCCGCGCACGGCGAGGTCGGAGGGGATCTCTACGATATTCTTCCGCTCCCGGAAGACCGGTGTGCGTTTCTCATAGGCGATGTCACGGGCCATTCTTCCTCCTCCGCTTTCGTGATGGCGGTTCTCTACGGGGCTCTGCGCGAAGCCGCAAGGCACGATGAACATCCCTGCCGGATTTTCGAGGATCTTCACAACCTGCTGGCGGATTTGGGACGCCGCCGAGGAGGACCGCGACTCTTTTCCGCCACCCTCTTTCTCGGAATTCTTTCTCCCGACGGGACGCTGAGGTATTCCAATGCGGGGCACCCTTCCCCGATACTCTTCTCCGCCTCGGGAGAAGCGAAACTGCTCGAAGCCGTCACACCGCCTTTGGGGCTGGTGGCTCCGGATCGGTGTACCGAGGCGAAGGTGGAGTTTCATCCTGGTGATCGCTTTTTGCTCTATACGGACGGCGTGCTCTTGGAGGGAGGCACGCCGGAACGACTGATCGAGAGGGTGAGCGGATTTCCGCCGGAGTTGCGTCCGGAAGAGGTCGTGAATCGTTTGGTCGAGGAAGGGGACGATGACGATCGAACGGCTGTCTTGATTGAATTCAAGGGAGCCGAAGCACGCGAGCGGAGAACATGGGACGGGGAGACATCGTGAAGCAAGAAGGGCGCTGCGGCGTCACCTTTCCCCGCGGTTTTCGCGTCGCGTCGGCGCGCGCCGGCCTCTATCCCGATGCGGATCGCGATGACCTCGTGATTTTGGCGGCGGAAAAGCCGGTCGTGACGGCGGCGGTCTTTACGACAAATCGATTCGTTGCCGCTCCGATTTCTTATTGCCGCGATCTCTATCGGGATCGCCGAAGGTTCCGAGCGGTTGTTGCCAACGCCGGGAACGCGAATTGCGGGACCGGGCGCGCCGGCGAAGAGATCGTCCATGCGACGGCGCGGGTCGCGGCGGAAGGATTGGGAACGGTCGAAGAGGAGATCCTTGTGGCTTCCACGGGAGTGATCGGCCGCGTCCCTCCGCGTGAGCAATTGCTGGCCGGCGTCTCGCGGTGTCTCGAGAGACTTGCCGCGGAACCGGATCCGACGGCCGCGGAAAAGGCCGCACGGGCGTTGATGACCACCGATACCGTACCGAAACTGACCGAACGGGAATCCGAAAGTGTTCGCTGGGGCGGAATGGCGAAAGGAGCCGGAATGATTCATCCCTGTATGGCAACAATGTTAGCCTTCATTACGACTGATGCCGTTGCTGATCCGGACACCGCTGACCGGACTCTCCGCGCCGTCGTCGATCGGACCTTCAACACCATAAGCGTGGACAACGATATGTCCACGAATGATATGGTTTTGCTGATGGCGTCCGGTGCCTCGGGAAAGAAACCGGCGACTTTTGAAGAGGATCTCGAGATGATCTGCCGCGATCTGGCGGAACAGATCGTTCGTGACGGCGAGGGCGCCACGCGCGTCGCGCGGATCGTCGTCTCTGGAGCCGTCTCGGAGAAGGAAGCGCGACGGATCGCGGATGCAATCGGAACCTCGTTCCTCTTCAAAACAGCACTGCACGGTGGAGATCCGAACTGGGGGCGGATTCTGGCGGCCGTCGGACGTTCGGGCGTCGCCGTCGATCCGGAAAACGTTTCAATCTCGATCGGGGAAAACCTTCTCTTTCGGAATGGCGAGCCGTGCGCGGAGAATCAGGAGAAATGTTTGCGGGCGATGCGGGAAAAGGTCGTCGTTGTGACCGTGAATGTGGGCCGGGGCCACGGCGAATGGACGCACCTCACCTGCGATCTTTCCAAGGAGTATGTCACGATCAACGCCGATTATACGACCTGATCCGAATTTTCCCGGCGTTTCCCCATGGGGAGTTTGAATGGATCGAAGAAGGCGATAAAAATCAAGAGAACGGCAAGGGCAAGAAAAAAGGAAAAAGGAAAAAGGGAAAAGTCAAAAAGCGAAAGGGAACAGAAGATGGTAAGCGCGGATACTTTTGTCCGCGAAGCACCGCGCGGAAGAACGCGAAAGGGTAACCCACGGAAGAGACGACGGAAATGCAGGGGCAAGGCCAGAGGAAGAAGCGGGGAGACATGGGAGCGCAGGCCTGCCGGTAGGCAGGCATCTTGCTTGCACAAACGTGTTGATGGAGGTTCACCTTTCGACCGCTCCAATCGTGCGTTCGTCTTCCGGCGGGGGGAGGCGAAGCCTGGTTCGGCACAAAGGCCGATTCTTTGTCGTGCGGCCTCCTTGCCGCTTGCGTCTTGAGGCCCGCGCTTTTTCTCGAAACTGTCAAACTGTAAGAATGACACCCTTTTTCCACGAACTCGGTAAAAAATGAAAGATACGGCGGGAATGGGCCGATAGGATTATTGACCAGCCCTGTGTACGGGAGGAAGGGGGCGAGGGAAGAGACGGGAGGAGAGACGGAAGGAATGCGTATTTCCGGTAGGATGACGACGGCGTGGAGAGGAGGCGTCGTTTCCGGGGAGCGGCAATCGGTCTGGAAAGCGGTGCGGCGGAGCCTGGAGGCCTTCCGGGCCTCTCCGTGGGGGGAGGCGCTTGAGATCGTCGGGTTGGCTCTTCTGATTGCGACTTTTCTCCGTGCTTTCGTTGTTCAGCCCTTCTATATTCCCTCACGTTCCATGGCCGAGACGCTCCTTCCGCTTGACCATATCCTCACGGAGAAAGTAACTCCGCTTCTCGGCTGGTTTGAACGGGGCGAGATCATCGTTTTCGATGGGAAGATGTCCCGGGATCTTCTTTCTTTGATGAGCCCCGCGGTGGCCGCGGAAATTCGGCGCGAGGAGGGCCCCCGCGAATTCGTCAAGAGGATCGTCGGCCTTCCGGGGGATCACTTGAGCCTGAAGAAGGGAATCGTGTATGTGAACGGAAAACCGTGGCCTTGCGCTTCGGGGGAGCCTTATCGCGCGGATTTTCTTTTTCGATTCGAGGGAGAAGAATTGCAACTTCGGTCCGGAAGGCTCTGGATCGACGGGCGTCCGATCGAAGATCGGATGCCGACGGACTTTCCCGTCGCGGCTCTGGAGGGGCTGGAGCCGGAGGACATCGTTGATCTTGGCGGCGGAGAAATGGGACTCCGTTCCCTCCGAGTTCCGAAGGGGTACGTTTATGTTTTGGGAGACAACGCGCGGGAGAGTGTTGATTCCCGGTATTTCGGATTTGTAAGGACGAAGGAGATTCGGGGGCGAGTGCTGGCGACCTACTGGCCGCTGGGACGGATGCGCCTCTTGTGAAGGGACGGATTCTCTTTCTTCGCGCCGCGACGATTGCGGCCTTCGCGATCGTGATGGCGCGACTCTTTCAGATTCAAATTCTCGATCACGAGAAGTATCTCGCGCGAAGCCTGCGCCAATCCCACCAAGCGACTCGGCTCGAACGCGAGCGCGGACCGATCCTCGACCGGCGAGGGGAGGCCTTGGCGGTCTCGATCCGCGTGAAGTCGCTGGCCGCTGATCCCAAGCGGTTTTCGGATCCCGTCGCGCGCCGCCGCATCGCATCACGGCTCGCTCCCCTGCTGGGAATCTCTTCGGAAGAGATTGAGCGGAGGTTGGATCGCAAGGGCGATTTTGCCTGGCTCAAACGGAAACTCCCCGATACCGTCGCGGAGGCGATCGCGGCTTGGAAGGAGCCCGGACTCTTCTTCGAGACGGAATTCCGGCGCGAGTATCCCTTGGGGAGTTCGGCGGCCCATATTCTCGGATTCGTCGGAATCGACGACGACGGTCTGGAGGGGATCGAGAAGACGGAGAACCGCCTGCTCAAAGGGCCGCGAATCGCCGCCTCCTTTACGCACGATGCCCGCGGAAATCCCATCCCGGTGAACGGAAAGATCGCTTACCCCGAATACAACGGATACAAGGTGGTGCTCACGGTCGACGCCGTGATCCAGAGCATCGCGGAAGAGGCGTTGGCGACGCAGGTCGAGGCTTACGAAGCGAAGAGCGGAAGTATCGTCGTCGTCGATCCGGTTACGGGAGAAATCCTGGCGTTGGCGAACGTCCCCACCTTCGACCCCGGCGCTCCGGCTCGCTCGAAGGCCTCCGCGCGACGCAATCGCGCGATCTCCGATCTCTTCGAACCCGGCTCCTCGATGAAGCCCTTTGTCGGAGCGATTGCAATGGAGGAGAAGTTGGTGCGGAGCAACGAGATCTTCGAATGCCGCGGTTACCTCGAACTCTACGGGCACAAAATCCGCTGTTACAAATCACACGGGTGGTTGGACTACGCGCGGGCATTGGAGGTGTCCTGTAACGTCGTGGCGATGCAGGTCGCGCAAAGGCTCCCGAAGGAGATGCTTTACGACGGCCTTCGGAGGTTCGGCTACGGAGAGAAATCGGGTATCGAACTGACCGGAGAGGCCGCGGGAAAACTTCGGCCGGTCTCGGAATGGTCCGGTCTTTCCCCGGTGATGCTGGGCATCGGGCAGGAGATCAGTGTAACGGATCTTCAACTGGCGATGGCGACGTCCGCTCTGGCGAACGGGGGGCGCCTGATGAAGCCGCGGCTCGTCCGAAAAATTTTGGACGGGGAAGGAAACGTGGTGGAGAGTTTCGGACCGAAAGTACGGCGGCAAGCCGTTTCCGCCTCGACGGCGCGCGCGATGGCGGCGGCGCTCGAACGCGTCGTCGCAAGCGGTACGGGCCGGCGTGCTCAGGTGAAAGGATATTCCGTCGCGGGCAAGACGGGAACGGGCCAGGTTGCGGATCCACGACTGGGTTACCTTCCCGGACACTATAACGCCGTCTTTATCGGTTGGACGCCTAAAAAGAATCCGGTTCTGGCGATGGCGATCGTGATCCACGAGCCCTCCGTGGAAAAGGGGTATTACGGAGGACTCGTGGCGGCTCCGGTGTTCCAGTGGGTGGCGACCGAGGCCCTCTCCTATCTCGAGGTTCCCGGCGAGATGGGGAAATCGATCGTCGAGAAGAGCCGGCGTCGGCGCGCCCGGGCTCGCCGTCAAATAACCATCCGCAACGGCCGTGTCATTATGCCCGATCTGAAGGGGCTTACCTTGCGCGATGTGAAGGAACTGCTCGAACGCGCTCCCATTCGCTTTCGTCCTCAGGGTTCCGGTGTCGCTGTCGGCCAAAGTATCGCTCCGGGAGAAGCGGTCCCGTTTGATTCGACCGTCAGCGTGACCTTCGAGCCCCCGGAGGAGATCCAGGAGTTGGTGGATATCGCTCCTCCGGAGAAGGAACGTCCGGCGCGCTGACCGCTCCTACGCCCGCGGGGCCAACGCGATCAGAGCCTCGATGCCTCGCTCGAGAACCGTTTCGTCAGCGGCGTAACTGATCCGAAAATGAGTGTCTCTTTCCGAGAATACGGAACCGGGAATGATCAAAAGTTGTTTTTCGGAGATGGCGCGGGTGCAAAAGCTTGTCGCGTCCCCTCCGGGAGCCTTGGGGAAGAGGTAGAAGGCTCCCTCGGCGCCGACGATCTCGTAGTAAGGAGAAAGAGCCGTCAGGAGAAGGTCGCGTTTTCGGCGGTAAGCCTCGCGATATCGCCCGATCTTCGTCTTCAACGCCTCGAGCGCGGCGTGTTGGACCATTGAGGGTGCACAGACGAAGGTGAATTGCTGGAACGTCGTCATTGCATTGATCAGATCCTTGTCCCCTGCCGCGAACCCGATGCGCCATCCGGTCATTGCATGAGATTTCGAGAAACCGCCGAGAAGGAGCACGTTTTCGTGAAGCGCGGCGGGGGAATGAAAGGAGCCGTCGTATACGAAGGCATCGTAGATCTCGTCCGAGATGAGAAGAAGATTCTTCTTTGCCACTAGGGAGACGATCTCTTTCCATTCCGTCTCCGAAACGACGACTCCGGTCGGGTTCGAAGGGGAGCCGATCACGATGGCTTTCGTTTTCTCCGAAATCAGCGGTTCGATGCGTTCCGCCGTGAAACGAAAATCGGGATAGGTGTCGGCGAAAACAGGCGTGGCGCCCAGGATTCGAAGAAGATGTTTATACATAACGAAATAGGGATCGGGAATGATCACCTCGTCGCCGGGGCCGAAGAGGCTGAGAAAAGCGAGGAGAAGGCCGCCGGAGACGCCGGAGGTGATGAGGATGTTCGAGGTATCGTAGGAGGTCCGGCGCGTCTCGTTGAGATGGTCTCGAACGGCTTCCCGCAGTTCCGTGATTCCCTGGGTGACGGTGTAACGGTTGTGTCCGGCACGGATGGCCTCCATCGCGGCTTGTTTGACCGGTTCCGGAACATCGAAATCGGGTTGGCCGATCGAGAGGTTGATTGGATCCCGGAGATCGGCAGCGAGATCGAAGACCTTTCGGATTCCGGAAGCATCGATGAGTTGAGTCCTGGAATGCAGCATAACGAAGGATAATCTATCGGGCGGCAGAGAAAAGAAAAGGTCAAAGTCCAAGCGCGGTTGATGTAAAACGCCAGCCCCATTCATATTCCATTCTGGAGCGGGAACTTTCCCGCGCGGGAGAGGGGAGTTCGGGGCCGGGAGACGAATTTCTTTTGAGAAATCTATCCTTGTAAATCTTCTACAGAATAGTAAAATTACAATGTGATAAACCGGGTCTTCGAAAGGGAATTTCGGATGCTTCTCCGGGAGTTTCCGGCGGTCGGAATCCTGGGCGCTCGGCAGGTCGGAAAGACGACGCTGGCGCTTCAACTGGCCAAAAAAATGCGTCCGAAGCCCGTTTATCTCGATCTCGAACGCCCCTCCGATCTGGCTAAATTGGCTGATCCCGAGCAATACTTCGATCATCATTTCGACCGTCTGCTCATTCTCGACGAGATACATCGTGTCCCGGAAATCTTCCGCGTCCTTCGGGGGGCGATTGATGCGCGAAGGCGAGCGGGAAGGAAGGCGGGGCATTTCTTGATTCTCGGTTCCGCCTCCGGCGATCTCCTCAACCAATCAGCCGAATCCTTGGCGGGAAGAATCGCCTATCGTGAACTTCCCGGATTTACGGTGCTCGAGGTTCCAAAACAGCCGAAGGGGAACCTTGATCGCCTTTGGCTGCGTGGGGGATTTCCCGAGAGTTTCCTTGCGAAGAGCGATTCCGCGAGTATGCGTTGGCGCGAGAACCTCATCTCAACCTATCTGGAGAGGGACATTCCGCAATTCGGCTCCCGCGTTCCGCCGGTGACGATGAGACGTTTCTGGATGATGCTCGCTCATTGCCAGGGGCAACAGATCAACGCCGCGAAATTGGCCGCAAGCCTGGGTGTTTCCGGCCAGTCGGTCAGGAGATACCTCGATCTTCTGGAAGGGCTTTTGCTTATCAGGACTCTTCGCCCCTGGGCTGGCAATCTCAAGAAGAGACTTGTCAAGACACCGAAAGTATATATTCGAGACAGCGGTTTGGTACATTCTCTTCTGGGGATCACGACTCTGGACGACCTTTTCGGGCATCCCGTGGCAGGAGCGAGCTGGGAGGGGTTCGTGATGGAAAACATTCTCGCCGTGCTTCCTCCGGGAACCTCGGCGTGGTTTTATCGGAGCTCCGCGGCTGCGGAAATCGATCTCGTGATTTCTCGGGGTGTTCGGAACGTTGCAGCTCTCGAGATAAAACGTTCATTGTCTCCCACGGTTTCGAAAGGCTTTCGGCTGGCCTCCGCCGACATCAACGCGGAACGAAGGTATCTCGTTTATCCAGGAAAAGAACGATATGGTATCCCCGGAGGCGTTATCGTGATTCCGCTTTGTGAATTGGTCGAGGAGGCGAGGAAATGGTGAACGCGTGGCCGTGAGTCGTGCGTTCAAAACCACGGAAGGTAAGGAGAACCACGGAAGACACGGGACACTCGGAGGGAGGGGAACCACGGAGCACGCGGAATGACACGGAAAAAGAAAAAAGGCAAAAAGAGAACCACGGAGCACACGGAACAAAAGAAGGCAAAAGTCAAAGAGAAAAAGGAAAAAGGGAACAAAATTGAAATGCTCGTTTAACGTTCACTGTTCACTCCGTACCGTTGAGGGTTTCAAACGTACCGTTCAATCTTGGAAAATCAAAAACGAAGAACGGTGAACGATACAATCTGCTTTCTTCGTTTCTCTCTTTTCCGAGTCGCGTTTGCAATGGAGTAAGGAGCGTTTTATGATTGGAAATCGAAGAGGGAGGACCTAAAGAATTGTGAGAAAGAAAAGCGGGAACGAGGTACCGCGATTTCGCTGCCGTTGTCTCTCCGAAACGAAGAAACTTTGGGGGACACGAATTCTTTTTATCGCATTCGCCTTTTCCTTGCTCTTGACCATTTCTTACGGGTGCGGTGCTTCGGAGAGGACCTATCGGATACGAACGGGCGGAGAAACCGTCTCGATGACTTTGAAGGAGATTCGGTCGGGATATCGATCCGGACGTCTGACAAAACGTACTCCGATCTTTTATCGCAAACGTTGGATTCCGTTGGAGGAATGGCCCGAACTGGGACGAGGGATATCCGGCGAGAACGGCGCGGAAACCCAAGTGAATATTCCTCCGGTGCTCGTCCTCAACGCGGACAGCCCGGGGGCGGAGGTGGTTCTCGAAAACTTCGTCGTGAAAGGCCGAACGACGATCTTCGATTTCTACAGCAGGTACTGCGGGCCCTGCGTGCAGATTGCTCCTTACCTTGAGAAATTTGCGACTCAGAACCGTGACTACGTCGTCCGGAAGATCGATATCAACAGAAGAGGGTACACGGGGATCGATTGGAACTCCCCCGTCGCCCGCCAGCACTCGTTGGAGAGCATTCCCCATTTCGTGATCTTTGGCCCGGACGGGCGAAAGCGTTGGGAAGGGGCGGAGGCTTACGAAAGGGTGCTCGGCTGGTTGGAGCAGGAGATCGAGCCGGGGAAATGAAACGGAAGAAGAAATCCGTTCATCACCGTCCTCCGATAATGGTTTCTCGGGTAACGCAGGTGATCCTGCTGCTTCTCTTTCTGGCGGTCGTTCTGACACTCATTGACCTGGTGCGCGTCTATCGCGAGTCGCGCCGGCCTTCTCCGCCGCCTCCTCTTCCGGATCGTGTTGTCGAGGCGATGTTGGACGAGGAGTTGACCGTGCGCAATGGTCCGGCCGAACTGATGGTTCATAAAGGAGCGCGCATCATCATCCCCGGCTCGAAAGATCTGCACGGACGGTTGATTTTTCTTGAGCGCGGGCGCGTAACGGTGACTCTTTCGGAATCGGGAACGGGGCGCTGGTACAGTGTGCGGGCACCGAATGCCACCGTATCGGCGGGGGAGGCCGTTTTTTCGGTCGAGTTGAAGGGGGGGATACGAACGATCGTCGAGGTCGGACGGGGGCGGGTGGTGGTGGAGAATTTTTCGGGAGAGACGGTTGTCTTGAGCGGAGGGGAGGCGGTAACCGTCGAGGGCTTTGAGGAGTCGTATTTTGTCCCGCGAAGGTTCGATCTTCCCGAGAGACCTTGGCGATGGAAACAGTCTTCTGCTACACTGGCTCCATCGTCGTCGAATTATTATGGAAAGGGTGAGGGAACGAGGACGGGAGGGGTATCGTTGCTGGAGGAAAAGGGCGACCGTGGCGCCATGGAGCCGTTGTATAGCGCGGCGTCGGAAGCGCCTACCGCAGCGTCGGCTCGCGCGTTGAAGACGGAGAATTCCACTCCTCGCGACGTCACACCTGGAAATCCCACTCCGGTGAGGTTGCCCCGTCAGGGCGTGAAAACGGTGCGATAGAAGAAGGACGGTTCTCCGTGGCCGCGCGCGGGAATCTTCGCGCCAGAGGGGAAACCGGGGAAGAATATAAAGAGAGAAGAGAAGAGAAGTGCGAAAGAAGACGGTGAATCCGACCGGAAAGGCGGAGACATTGCACGGGAGGAACGAGTGGAAACGGTGAAGGAGAGGCCCGACCTACCGGAACGCCATTATCTGGAGGTTCTGGACCAGATCACGAGGGAAGCCGTTCAGGGTCTGACACCGGGGGAGCGCTTGACGCGCCTCGTGGAGTTGATCGCCGGAGCGCTGCAGTGGGATGTCTGTTCAATGTACATTCTGGACCGGGAGAAGCAAACGCTGGTTTTGGCGGCCACGCATGGGCTCGATCCAGCGGCGGTGGGCAAGGTCGTGTTGCCGCTGAGCGAGGGACTCGTCGGAGCGGCTGCGGAGATGGAGGAACCGATCTTCGTCAAGGTGGCGGCCGAGGATCCGCGTTATCGATATTTTCCCGAGACCAAGGAAGAGGAAATGGCCTCGATGGCTGCGGTTCCAATGGTGCATCGCGGCAAAGTCACGGGTGTTCTGACCGTTCAGACGCGGGAACCGTACGATTTCACAACGACGGATCGACAATTTCTCCAGGTCATCGCCGGCCAACTGGGACAAGCGGTGGATGTGGCACTTTCTCTCCGGACCCTGCACGGGGCGGGAAGACGCGTCTTTCTCGGGCAAGGTGTCTCTTCCGGAATCGCCGCGGCCCGCGTCCACGTCTTCACCTCGTCACCGGAACGGATCGTGGTGGCGGCGCGGGGGTTTCGAGGGGTCGAATTCGAAACCGATCTCTTCCAAAAGACGCTTGATGCCGCGATTGCGGAGGTCCGCGGACTGCGGGAACAGATCGAGAAAAATTCCGAGTCCGCGGGAAAGATCTTTTTGGCGCATGAACTCATCCTTCAGGACGAGGAATTCCGCGGTCGTGTTTTGGAATTGATTCAGAATAAAAAGGAAAGCGCTCCTCGCGCGGTCGCCGAGGTAATGAATCAATTCATTGATCGTTTCTCGCGCCTCGATAATCCGCTTCTCCGGGAAAAGGCGCAGGATCTCAAAGGGCTCCGTGATCAACTCCTTGAACTGATGATGGACAAGAAGATCACCCATTTCGCTCCGGAATTCGAGGAGGAGAACATGGTCGTGGTGGCGCGGGATTTGACGCCGCAGGAAACCGTCCGGCTCGATACCGCGAAGGTTGTGGCGATCGTAACGGAGACGGGGGGGGACTATTCCCATGCCGCGATCCTGGCGCGGGCCCTGAGACTGCCCGCCGTCGTCGGCGTGTCCGGAATCGTCGAACACCTGAAGCCGGAAGACTCCGTGCTCGTCGACGGTGATCGCGGGACGGTGATCCTCAATCCCGCCCGCGACGAAATTTCCGCCTACGAAGAACGCCGGTCCGAGATTCAGCAACGCCGGGAGCGGATCCGCGAGGCGGCTTCGGAGGGGAAGAGTCTTCTGGGAAGCCAGGTGGCTCTCGACGTCAATATCGGCCTTCCGGTCGAGGCGGAGGCGGCGTTGGGGGAAGGGTTGAGATCCGTCGGGCTTTTGCGAACGGAGTTCTTCTATATGCAGCATTCCACGTGGCCGAACGACGAGGTACATATTCGCTTTTACGAGGAACTATTCGGGAAGTTCTGTCCCGGCCCCGTCACCGTCCGGCTCCTGGACGTCGGCGGAGACAAAAAGGTGGCATCCTTGATCGGCGAGGAGGAGGAATATGGAGCGCTGGGGCTGCGGTCCGTGCGCCTTCTCTTGGATCGCCCGGAGATTCTCCGGAGCCAGATACGCGCGATCCATGAAGCGGCGAAGAGAACCCGATGTCGGCCGCGGATTCTCGTTCCCATGGTGACACATCCCTGGGAACTGGAAGCCGTGCGGGAAGAGATGATGAAGGTTACGGAAGGAGCTGAGTATCCGCTGGGGATGATGATCGAGGTTCCCGCCGCGCTTTTTCAGGTCGAGGAGTTGGCGCGGGAGGCGGACTTCGTCAGCATCGGAACGAACGATCTTGCGCAGTACCTGATGGCGGCTGATCGGAGTATCGCACGGATTACGGCACTCGCTAACCCGTTTCATCCCGCCTTTCTCCGAGCGCTTGCCCATCTCTTCCGCTCCCTGGCCGGGCTCGGGAAGAGGTTTTCGATCTGCGGGGAGATCGCCGGCGACCCGGTCTCGTGCACGGCGCTGCTGGCTATCGGGTATCGCAAATTCAGCGTTTCTCCGTCGCGCATATGGACCGTGCGGTATCTGGTCAACCATCTTCCCTCAAAGGTCGTGGCGCTGTTGCGAACACCGTTGCTTCAGGCCGATACCTCGCGGAAGACAGAACGCCTTATCCGAAATATTCTTCGCCAGTACGCTCCGCTCGTTTTCGAGTGACCCTCGATCGGGGAGGGGGCGAATACGTGTCTCAAAAAACAACAGAGGGTACGGTGACCGAAGAAAGGGAAAGGAGAAAGAATTCCCCGGTGTCCCCATCGGGAGCCCGACCGAAGTTTCCGATCCGCCGCGCCCGGCTTTGCTTTCCGGCGTTCTTCATTCCTCCCGCACGGCGTTTCACCTTTTCACACTGAGGCTCTGTCTCCACCACTGCTGTGATTCCGAGCGAGGCGGCGCGGAGCGACGCCGACGAGCAATCCCCCGAGATTGCTGACAACCGCCTCGTTCTCCCTCGCCCCTCTGGGGACCTGCCTGCCGCGACGCATCGCGGCGCAGGCAGGGAGGGTTGGGGTAAGGGGGGAGTATTGGCCCCCTCCACGGGATGCCTCGTGAAGGGGATTCCTCACGGAGCCTGTCCCGAGCGGAAGCGAGGGATTCGGGAGGACATCGAATGTGCGCAATACCTCGCAAATGGAGGGGACGGGCGCCCCGACCCGCCAATGCGCGCAGCGCCTGTTTCCTCGGCGGAAACTCCGGCCCCTCCATCAGCCGATTCGCAACGGAAAGTCCTGCTGGCATGGGCCCCGAAGAATCGAGGAGGTATAATCATTTGAACATCAAATTGACAAAATGCAAGAATGACACCTTTACACATCGACGCGGGTGTACTGGTTCAATTCGTTCACCGTGTACGCCGTCGTCGCTGGACCCTCCGTGAACGCCGTCCGGTTCCCCGCCGGATCGTACACGAAGGTCTGGTCCGCGTAAGCATAACGCGCGGGATAATCCGCGGACGTGATCTGATACGCCGCGTCGTACCCGTACCGGTGCGTCCCCGCCACGTCTTCGCGTGTGAGAATGTTCCCCACGGCGTCGTACGTGTACCCAAGCGATTCCGTTCCGCCGCCGGCACCAACGCCAACACCGCCCGCACCCGCTCCACGGCCACCGCCGCCGCCGCCCGCTCCACCGCCGCCGCCACGGACGTTCTCGTAAACAAGCCCCGTCAAGCGATTCGCCGCGTCGTACGAATATTTCGCCGCAAACCCGTTGGGGAATTCCAACCGCGTCCGCCTCGACGCCGCGTCATACCCGAACGAATACTCGTCCGTTCCGTCCACGATCCTCACCACCCGGTTCCTCGCATCATACCCGTATTCTATCACCCTTCCCCCCGGATATTCCAGCCTCGTTCGATTCCCCGCCGCGTCGTACGCATACCCCACCACGAACCCGTTCGGCTGACGCGCCCGCACGACCCGCCCCACCGCGTCGTACGTGAACTCGTGCCTCCCGCGTGCATCCACCACCCGCACCAACCGGTTCGCCGCGTCGTATTCGTACGACTCGGTCCCGATCCCGGGCCCCTTCCGCTCGATCAACCTCCCGCCGGGATCGTAGCGGAACGTGATGCTCCGCCCCGCTCGGTCGATCGCCTCGATCACCCTCCCCGCAGCGTCGTATCGCGTCTCCTCCGGGCTCCCGTCCGGATAGACCTCCGCGACCTGCCGCCCCCACGCGTCGTACTCGAACCGCGTCACGTTCCCGTTCGCGTCCGTCCACGCCACCGGCCGCCCCGGCACGGTGATCACGCCGGAGCCGTTCTGAGCCGAAAACGACGCAAGCGACCCAGGGAGGAACCACCGAGACACGAGGGAGATAGAGAAATTTGGCAAGAACGGGAGACCGCGCGCAGCGCCTGTCTCTTTCGCCCAAGACTCCGGCCCCTCCATCGGCCGAAGCGCGCCGGAAAGGCCTCCTGAAGCGGTTCCATAAGTACCGGTACACCGGTACGGCCTCAAAAGTCCTGCAATATCAGGGGGGAAAGGAAGCCTTAGAGAACCGCTTCCAGCATAGGCCTCGAAGAATCGTGGAGGCATCATCATTTGAACATCAAAATGACAAAATGTAAGAATGACACCTTTTCCGTTGGTTCGGCGGTCTTGCCGTCGCGGTTGCTCGGCCGTAGAATGGAATGGTTCGCCGATGTAGCTCAGCGGCTAGAGCAACCGCCTTGTAAGCGGTAGGTCGTGGGTTCGAACCCCACCATCGGCTTGTACCGGGTTTATCAAGAGAAGCCCCGCGGGAAAGGATGAGGATGACCGAGCGTTTTGAGGAACTGATCGTCACGGCCGAGGAACGGAATTTAACCGAGGAGGAGGCCGCGGCGGCGATGGAGATTTTGGCGGACGGCGGCTGTGGCGAGGGGGCCATCGAGCGATTTCTTTTGACTCCGGCGTTGTCTTTCGAAGATGTCGATGCCGCGACTCTGGCGGGCCTGGCGGGGGTCGTGAGAGAGCGTGCGATTTCCCTTCCGGGCGTGAGTTCCGAAAATCTGATCGACACCTGTGGAACGGGAGGTGGGGTTTCCACCTTCAATGTTTCGACGGCGGCGGCGTTCTGTCTCGCCGGTGCACGGTTCCTTGGGGGGGAGTGCTCTTCGCTGGCGGTTGCCAAACATGGCAATCGCGCGATTGCTTCGACTTCCGGCTCCGCCGATGTCCTCGAGAGGCTCGGCGTTCCGGTCGAAGGAAGTCCGGAGCAGGTGGCGTCTTCGGTTCGGACGAACGGGTTCGGATTTCTCTTCGCTCCGCGTTTCCACAAGGCCTTCGCCTTTGTGATGCCCGTGAGGAAGCGTTTGGCGGCGCAAGGCCGGCGCACGGCCTTCAATCTGATCGGGCCGCTGGCCAATCCCGCGCGGGCTGCGTGGCAGGTGATGGGTGTTTTCGTCGAGAGGAAGCTTTCGGTTATGGCCGAGGTGCTGGAAAGGCTCGGTGTTCGGGGAGCGGTCTGCGCCAGCGGCCGAAGTGAGACGGGCGAAGCGATGGACGAGATATCGATTTCCGGCCCGACGAGAATTATACGGTTCCGTGGCGGGGAGCGTTTCGAGGAAGAGTTGGAGCCCGGGAGGTTCGGTGTGCGGTCCTTCCCCGTTTCCGCCTTGAGGGTCGGCTCGGCGGAGGAATCGGCAGAACGGATCCGAAATATCTTGAGCGGGAAAGGCGAGGACAGGGCTGGGGAAGCCATCGTTCGGTTCAACACCGCCGCGGGTCTTGTGGCAGCGTGTGGTTGGGATTGGGACCGGGCCTTCGAAGAGGCGGGAAGAATTCTCGCGGAGGGTTGGGGAAGAAAAGTTCTTGATTCCGTCATCGCTTCGGCGACGGCGTGACGGGAAAGGTGAAATGATGCTCCGGTCGAACGAACTCTCGATCAACGTTTTCGTTTCGAAGCCCCTCCTTTTTCGTGGGAGCGATTTCTGATGGAACGGACCGCCATCTGTTGTCCGAACTGCGGCGCGGTGGAATCCGTCAACAGCGTTTTGTGCCATCGTTGCGGAGCGCCGTTGCAGGCGGTGCAAGTCGTCGTTCGTGAGTCCTTCTGGGAACGCGTTACGATTACGGAACTGCTGCGGCGACTGTGCATCGCCGTCTTTCTCGTTACCTACGGACTGGCGCTCTTCTCCGGCGGGCGCTTGTGGGAAGTGATCAGCCCGGGACAGGCGTTTCAGGGAGCGATCTACCTTCTGGGCTCGCTTTCGGGACCGGCCGTTCTCCTCGGTGGCCAATGGTATCGTCTTTTCACGGCGATGTTTCTTCATTATGGAATCATTCATCTCTTTTTCAACATGGTGGCCTTGAAGGTCGTCGGACCGGAAACGGAGCAGAACCTCGGAAAATTACGGTTCTTGGTCCTTTATTTGCTCGCGGGCCTCTTCGGCAACCTTTGCAGTCTCCTCTATTTCGGGATGCGTCTCTTTCAGGTCGGGGCTTCCGGAGCCATTTGCGGTCTGCTCGGCGCCCTCTATATGATCGGCCGAGCCAGGGGCGGGGTGTACGGGGAGATTTTGCGACGAATCACGACGCGTTGGATCGTCTTCACGATCCTCTTCGGGGCCTTCGTTCCGGGGATCGACAATGCCGCGCACATCGGCGGGATGGTGGCCGGCGCCGTTTTAGTGAAGGTGCTCGGCGTGCGTGCAACGAGAATCGATCGTGTGATATGATTCCCGCGCTTCGCGACGACGGAGCGCAGCGGTGGGAATGGCGACAGGAGGAAAAAGGACGAGGATGAAAGGGAAATCCGCCATCAAGGTATTGATAGCGAAACCGGGGCTGGACGGACATGACCGCGGAGCCCACGTCATCGTTCGTGCTCTGCGGGACGAAGGAATGGACGTTCTTTACACCGGCATCCGACAGACTCCGGAGCGTATCGCGGCGGTCGCCGCGGACGAGGACGTGGATGTGGTGGGGCTCTCCTGTCTGAGCGGCGCGCATTGCGAACTTTTTCCGAGGGTTCTTCAGGAGTTGCGGGCTCGCGGGCGGGGAGACATTCCCGTTCTCGGGGGGGGAACCATTCCTCCGGAGGATGTTTCGGAGTTGGAGCAAGCGGGCATCCGGCGCGTCTTCGGGCCCGGCTCCTCGCTCGAAGAGATCATCGCAGCCGTGAAGGAACTGGCCGAGGAGAAGAGGAAGGGGGACGCGAGGAAGGGGGAGTCGTCATCTCCGGCGCGGCCGGATTCCGATTGACGATGGAATTTTCCTCGCGGGCGGAGTTGGCGCGCGCCGTGACCGAGGTGGAGCGGGACACGGCGGCGGGGCGGCGGCTTCTCGAAGATGCCGCGAACGTGGAGCCGTACATCGTGGGCTGGACCGGCCCGGCCGGGGCGGGGAAATCGACCCTTTTGAGCGCGGTGTTGAAGGCGAAGCGTCGGAGCGATCCGCAGTACCGAGCCGCCGTGCTCGCGGTTGACCCCACAAGCCCGCGTTCCGGAGGAGCCGTTTTGGGAGATCGGATTCGCATGGAGGATCTTTCCCTCGATGAAGGCTTCTTCATCCGATCCGTTCCCTCGCGGTTGATGCACGGAGGGTTGGCTCCGGGGGTCCTTCGCCTGGCGCGGTTTCTTGCGGCCTCGGGATTTCCCGATGTTCATATCGAGACGGTCGGGGTCGGGCAGGGAGAAGTCGAAATCGCGGGAATAGCCGAGACAACCGTGGTCGTTCTTTCTCCTCACACCGGCGATGACATCCAAGCGCTCAAGGCCGGCCTCTTCGAATCCGCCGACCTTCTTGTCGTGAACAAGTCCGATATTTCCGGCTCGGACCGGGCGTTGGGGGCGCTCGAAGCGGCCTTTTCCGAAAGAAAATCCGGCTGGGAACCACCGCGGGTCAAGGTCTCGGCGCGGACGGGAGAAAATCTCGACTGCTTGTTGGATGCACTTCGCCGGCATCGGCGTTACGTGGAGGAGTGCGGAAAGAGAGCGCGATTGGCCTCGACGCGGCGCGTGGCGGAGTTCAACCGCCTTCTCGAATGGGAACTCCGCGATCGCCTGAAGGAGAGTGTGCTCCACGGAGAGATTTCCAGAAGGGTATCGGAAGGAACCCTTGCTCCGTGGGACGGAGTTCAACGGGTTCTGCGGGGGATTTTCGACGGGACCGCCCGGACGGAAGGAGAGAAGAAATGATCACGGGTATCGATCACATCGCCGTGGTCGTGAAAAGTCTGGAAGAGGCGATCCCTTTTTACCGGCGGTTGCTTGGAGGGGAGCCGTCGGAGCCGGAGGTTCTGGAGGAACAGGGCGTGCGGCTCGTCTTTTTCGATCTGGGGGGAGGACGACTGGAACTGATCGAGCCGCTTTCCGAGGCGAATTCCATCGCTCGGTTCCTGCGGAAACGCGGTCCGGGAATTCATCATATCTCCTTGAAGACGGACGATCTCGAGGGGGAGTTGAAGAGAGCGGCGGAGGAGGGAGGAGAGGTTCTCGGAGGCGGGAGCCGACGCGGAGCGCACGGGACGCGGGTCGCGTTCCTTCATCCGCGATCGACCGGCGGAGTGCTTTTGGAATTGAGCGAAGAGAAGAATCCGGCGGAAGACGAGGCGGACGGCGGGTGATGGGAGTCGGGATGGTGAGCGGGACGCGAAACGGAACGGCCGGCTTCCGCACTTGTGCCCCCGGCGGATCGAGTTCGTTCGCCCGAGGGAGTGTGGGAAGGAAATGAGGCGAAGCCGTGCTTGTCGGGGCGCGGACGTTCGGTCCGCCGGGAAAAGGCGGGCGGCCGTTATAATTGAATATTGTTTGATCGCTCAACTTCTTTTCGGCCTTGGCGGCGCGGGATGGGCTCTTCCGAAACCGGTGATTGGAACCTCCGCGGCGGAGGGCTCCGTGCTCGAAATTACGGTGATCATTCCGAAGGGATTCCATTTTCAGGCCAACCCGGTTTCCGAACCGGGGTTGATCCCCACGGAAGTAAGTTTCGAGCTTCCCCGGGGGGTCGAACTCGAGGAGATCGCGTATCCCGCGGGAACCGAGAAGCGAGTTGATTTTTCTCCCGAGCCGGTGCGGTTGTACGAAGGAAGGATCGAGATTCGCGCGCGTTTTTCCGGAACCCCCGGCCGCCATCAGATCCGCGGAAAATTACGGTATCAGCCCTGCGACGATGCGCAGTGTTTTCGGCCGATTTCGCTCCCGTTCAACGCGGAGATTTTGATCGAGCCGAGTGCGTCGGTTCCGGCGAGCGGGGGGGAGACGCGCGGAGAGAGAGAAATCCCCGCGGAGACGGCCGCGGCGTCGGGGGGAGGGGGT
>RFFU01000022.1 GCA_003697085.1 Candidatus Hydrogenedentota bacterium | reverse complement strand
TCCCCCGTTCGCCTTACGGAGAACTCGGGGTGACAGCAGTGTGTCGCTTCGCTCCCCCCTGGTGTCATTCCGAGCGAGGCGGAGCGGAGCGACGCCGACGAGGAATCCCCCGAGATTGCTAACAAACGCCTCGTTCTCCCTCGCCCTTCGGGGGAGAGGGTTGGGGTGAGGGGGAATATTGGCCCACAACGCGGCATACCTCGCGGCGGAGATTCCTCGGCGCAGACGAGCCTCGGAATGACACGGTGCCGACCGCCCCGGCCCGCAGGCCTCCAGCCCGCAAAAATAAAAGTCCGCTCGAACGTTTGCCCCCTTCCTCCTTATTGATTCTTCAAGGCCGTCTTATTCAGGGTCTTGAGGGCCGCGAGGCGCATCGATTCTGTAAAAAATTTTTTCCTAAAGATTTATCTCGAATCTGCCGATAAGAAGACGGGGACGATTTGTCCCCGGCGGCGACACGGAGGTCGCCGAAAAGAAGACCCGGTTCGGGCGACCGGGGAACACGGAGGTGAGAGCGAAATGACACTGAGTATCAGGACCAATGTGACGGCGGACTTTGCCTTCCGAAACGTGCAGAAGAACCTTTCGGAAGCGACGGTTTCCACGAAAAGGATTGCTTCGGGAAAACGGATCAACGTGGCGGCGGACGATGTCGCGGGATTCGGAATTTCGGAGCGTTTGAAGACGCAGATCAGAGGGCTTCGGCGCGCCGATTTGAACGTTCAAGACGGCATCTCGATGATTCAGTTGGCCGATGGGACGATGAACAAGATCGGCGATCTTCTCCAGAGAATTCGGACCCTGGCGGTTCAAGCCGTCAACGATACGAACACATCGGCCGACAGGAGGACGATTCAATTGGAGATCCAGGGTACGGTGTCGGACATCGATCTGCTCGTCAGCACGGTCACCTTCAACGGGCAGATGCTTCTGGATGGAAGTCACGGAGCGGCAAATCCGTTTGTCTTCCATATCGGAGCGAACAAGGATGACACGTTGAACGTCAGTTTCGGGGATATGAGAACGGCCACACTGGGAATCGACTCCCTTTCGGTCGCAACGAGGTCCGAGGCGGAAAGCGCGATTGCCACGGTTGACGGCGCGATCGACAAGGTTTCGGAGAATCGCAGTACGCTCGGTGCCTATCAGAACCGGCTTGAGATGGTGACCGGAGCGGTCAGAATCGGTGCGGAGGACCAGTCCCGGTCGGAATCTCGTCTGCGGGACACCGATTTTCCGCAGGAGATAACACGAAACGCCCTGGCTACACTGAAGACGCAGGTGGGGCTCTCGGCCCTTTCACAAGCCAGTATCGGAATGGCGAACGTTATCAGACTGCTCGGCTGATTCACCCGCGCAGTTGACCCGACCCGCTCCGACCGGAACGGATGCCGGCGGAGCGGGAAGAGGGGGGATCGACAAATCGCAGCCTGGAGAGTTTACGCTCCATTGCGGCGCCGTCGTCTTCTCCCTGCAGGCAGATACCTGCGTTTCCAGGAAGGTTCACTTGCCGGAGAGGATGACCGCCGCACAATAATTCGTGGTGTGGTGAACCTTTCCGTTTATCGGTTTTCTTTTTTTTCGCGGGGGGTATGATACGCGCTATGAAGGTGAGTCACAGTGAAGTCAGACGGATAGCGAACCTGGCGCGCTTGCGGGTCGAGGAGGACGAGGTTTCCCGATTGAGCGAAGAGATGTCGCGGATACTGGAATTCGCCGAGACGATCCGAGAACTCGACACGGAAGGAATTGAGCCGACAACTCACGTCATCGAACTCACGGACGTATGGCGGGAGGACGAACCCCGCCGTGGTCTGGAACGCGCCCGCGTTCTCGAAAATGCACCTCACGACGACGGGGCGTGTTTCGTGACTCCACGAATCGGTTGAGGAACCGAATGGCTCGAGATACCGCCGCGGAACCGTTTCCCTTTCTCCTGCGGGAAATCGCCTCCGGACTCGCCCAGGGCCTCTTTTCGCCGAAAGAAATCACGGCCCATTACCGCGAGCGAATCGACCGCTACGACGGTGACCTCGGCTGCTTTCTTCACGTCGCGGAGGTATCCGGCGACACGGACACTTCCGAATGCGCTCCGCTTCACGGCGCCCCGATTGCGCTCAAGGATCTTCTCGTAACGAGCGATATGCCGACGACCTGCGCCTCGCGGATTCTGGAGGGATACCGGCCGCCGTACGATGCCACCGCCGTGAAACGACTGCGGGAAGCAGGAGCGTGCTTCTTGGGGAAACTCAATATGGACGAGTTCGCAATGGGCTCCTCGAACGAAAACTCCGCTTTTCATCCGTGCCGCAATCCTTGGGATCGCGATCGTGTCCCCGGCGGCTCCTCCGGCGGATCGGCCGCCGCCGTTGCGGCGCGTCTCGTTCCGGCTTCGCTCGGCTCCGACACCGGAGGCTCGATCCGCCAACCCGCTTCCTTCTGCGGCGTCACGGGTCTCAAGCCGACGTATGGCCGCGTTTCCCGCTACGGTCTCGTCGCCTTCGCCTCGTCCCTCGATCAGATCGGGCCGCTGACGATCGACGCGGCCGATGCCGCCTTCCTGCTCGAAATCCTCGCCGGCCACGATCCCCTCGATTCAACCTCCGCTTCCGTTCCCGTCCCTCGCTTCACCGAAACGCTCGACGGCGAAATCAACGGAACGCGGGTCGGAATTCCAAAGGAATACTTCTCCGAGGGATTGGAAGAGGATGTACGGGAACGGGTGGAGGAAGCCTTGCGGCTTTTGGAAGGCGAGGGGGCGGACCTGGTCGAGGTGTCCCTGCCGCATACGCGCTACGCCGTGCCGGTCTACTATATCGTCGCGCCCGCCGAGGCTTCGTCCAATCTGGCGCGTTTCGACGGTGTTCGCTACGGCCTGCGAAAGGAGGAGGAGACGATGATGGAGAGTTTCTTCTCCACGCGCGGAGCCGGTTTCGGCCCGGAGGTCAAACGGAGGATCCTTCTCGGAACCTACGCCCTCTCTTCCGGCTATTACGACGCCTATTACAAAACGGCGTTGAAGGTTCGGACACTCATCCAGCGGGACTTTCTCGAGGCCTTCCGTTCGGTGGATGTGATCGCCACGCCCACGAGCCCCACCCCCGCCTTTCGTGCCGGCGAACGGCTCGACGACCCCATCAAAATGTATCTCTCCGATGTCTTCACCATCTCGGTCAATCTCGCCGGCCTCCCCGCGATCTCAATTCCCTGCGGCTTCGTGAAGCGCGGAAAGGCGTTGGAGGAAAGGAAGAATGGGGATGCGGAGGAAGAGGCGATGCAAGGGGGGGCGGATCTCCCCGTCGGGCTCCAGCTGATCGGTAAGCCGTTCGACGAGGCGGGGATTCTTCGAGTCGCCGACGCTTACCAGCGCCGAACCGATTACCATCTTCGAGTCCCCGAGGCGTTTTCGTGAAGACGATGGAAGCCGTCATCGGCCTCGAGGTCCACGTCCAACTCGCGACGCGAACGAAGATATTCTGTTCCTGTCCCAATCGTTTCGGCGACGAACCCAACACGAACATCTGCCCGACGTGCCTCGGGTTGCCGGGCGCGCTGCCGGTTCTCAACCGCCGCGCCGTTCAATTGGCGATCAAGGCGGCGCTTGCGCTCGAAGGAGAGATCGCGGAAACGATGAAGTTCGATCGGAAGAATTATTTTTACCCTGATCTTCCCAAGGGGTATCAGATCTCCCAGTTCGACCGCCCGCTCTCTTCCGGAGGTGGAATCACGCTCTCCAACGGCCGGAGAGTCGGTTTGAAGAGAATTCATCTCGAGGAAGACGCCGGGAAACTCCTTCATACCGCCGAGAGCCTCGATGAATCACGTTTCACGCGCGTCGATCTCAACCGCGCCGGAACCCCGTTGATCGAGATCGTGACCAACCCCGACATCCGAACCCCCGAAGAGGCCTACGAGTTCCTCAAGACTCTCAAACTTACGCTCGAGTACTGTGAGGTCTCGGATTGTAATATGGAGGAGGGAAGCCTGCGGTGTGACGCCAACGTCTCGGTTCGCCCGGAAGGATCGTCGGAGTTGGGGGTCAAGATCGAGATCAAGAATCTCAACTCCTTCAAGGCCGTTCAGAGTGCGCTGCGTTTCGAAATCGAACGGCAGAAAAGGGAATTGCGGGCGGGAAGGACATTGGTTCAAGAAACACGGCTTTGGGATGCGGACCGGAAGATGACGCGGAGTATGCGCGGAAAGGAAGGCTCCGAGGATTATCGTTATTTCCCCGATCCCGATCTCGTCTCCTTTACCGTCTCCCGTGAAGTCATCGAAGAGATCGAGCGCGAGATCCCGGAACTGCCGCGGCTCCGCGCCGCGCGCTTCGTCGAAGAGTACGGAATTCCGGAAACGGACGCCGGAATCCTCACCTCGACCCGCGCTCTGGGAGATTTCTTCGAGGAAGCCGTTCGGTCGTACCCGGAAAACCCCAAGGGAATCGCCAACTGGATCACCGCGGAACTCCTGCGCGAGGTTCCGGCGGAAGAGATGGGGAAGAGAGAAGTCTCTCCGCGACATCTCGCCACCCTCGTGCGGCTCATTGACTCGCGGACCATTACCGGGAAAATCGCCAAGAAGATTTTTCCCGAGGTCGTTCGAGAAGGTAAGGATCCGGAGAAACTGATCGAGGAGCGAGGACTGAAGCCGATCAGCGACTCGGCCGCGATCGAGGCTTTTTGTCGGGAAGTGATTGACGCGAACCCGGGACCCGTGGAAGAGTATCGCGCGGGCAAGACCGCAACCTTCGGATGGCTCGTCGGACAGGTGATGAAAGCCAGTAAAGGCAAGGCGGATCCCCGTTCGGTGAATGAAATTTTGAGGAGATTGTTATGAATTCCACTCCCTCGGAACCTTCGTACGGAATGTCGGCTGTCGCCGGATTCTTCTTGGGGCTGTTGGGAATGACCGCGATGATCCTCTTCAAGGGGGCCGAATGGCTCGGCTGGGTCATCCCTCCGTTCATCGGGCTCGGGGCCGGGATCATCGGAGCCTATATCGCGGCCGAACCCTACGCGGAACTCCGAGAGAATTACGACCGCTTGATCGCGGAATTGGCCGAGTCCGAGCATCCCCCGAGGGAGTTTCTTGCTTCTTTGAAGGATACGTTCGCGAAGGAGGCGTTACGCTTGGGGAGGGAGGCGGCCGAGCGGGGGGCGGACGGAGAAAAAATTGCTGAAGCGGCGGAAGTGTTGCGTCTTCAGGCCGAGAAGATAGAATCTGAAATGAAAAGAAATGATACGAAATAGAACATTTTTCGAAAAAACTTACCATTTTCTCTTAAGCGGGTGCAGGTTTTGGTCGATAATGATAACAGGATAAAAGGAGGTATCGGGTCATGGTGATAGATCAAATCGGCGCTCTGAACAACATTCAGGCCGCCTATCAGAACCAGATCCGCAAGACGACAGGCACGGATGCCAAGGAAGAAAAGAAATCCGACCGTGTTGAGTTGAAGGATGGTCGCGCGAAGGCCGATTTGAGGAAGGCCTTGGCGGAGGCCGTTGAGAAGGTTCCCGGGAGCGATCCGCGCAGTGCCGAGGTCCGGATGGACCGCGTGGAAGCCGCCCGGAAGAAGCTTCAGGAGGGAACGCTCATCACGGACCAGGTGATCGAAGAGATCGCCGACCGTATTGCCGACTTCTTCATTCGTGGCTGATCGAATTCGCGGTTTCGTTCTGAAGCGGTGAAGGAAGAGCGCTAGAGTTTTTCCTTTCCGGAGCGGACGGGATCCGTATCAGCCACCGGAAACGAGATTACGAATTTCTAACGAGCGGGCGGGCGAAGGAGAGGTTCTCCCTTGCCCGTCTTTCTTTATTCCGCGCTTCTCAGTTCCAATGTGGCGCGGGCCCGCCAATCCGCAGGCGGGTTTCTTGCCCGCCAAGTTGAAGCACGCGTTTTTCAACTCCTGTGATTGGCGCGCAGGTTCTCCAACCTGCGGGGCGGATCGCCGTCCGCGTTGTCATTCCGAGCCCCTCGCATTCGCTCGGGACAGGCTCCGCGAGGAATCCCCTTCTCGCGGTATCCCGCCGTGGTGCCAATACGCCCCCCCTCACCCCAACCCTCCCTGCCTGCGCCGCGATGCGTCGCGGCAGGCAGGTCTCCCGAGGGGCGAGGGAGAACGAGGCGGTTGTCAGCAATCTTGGGGGATTCCTCGTCGGGCTGCGCCCGCCTCGGAATGACACCAGGGGCGAATCGGCAATTCGCAGACTGGAGAGTCTGCTCTCCAAATCTTCTGTTCCCTTTTGCTTTTTGCCTTCTTCCTTTTGCCTTTCTCCCCTTCCGTGTCTTCCGTGGTTTTTTCCCTTCCCTATAGTCCGTGGTCCGGTCCCGGTTATTTCAGACAGGATTGCAATGCCGAGAGAATCTCCGGATCCTGAAACGAAAAATGATGCTTGAGAAGAAGTGCCGGAAGAACCCGTTGGCTGCAGAGAAGCATCTCCCGCGCGAGTTCGCCCAGGAGAAGGCGAAGGATAGGAGCGGGAACGCGGAGGAAAGCGGGACGATGGAGAGCCTTGGCGAGAGCGCGGGTCAATTCGTTGTTGCGGACGGGATTCGGTGCCGTGAGATTCACCGGGCCTTCGATTTCCGGTTTCGTCATCAGGAACGCAATGGCCCGAACGGTGTCGCGAAGGGAAATCCAGCTGATGAACTGCCTTCCGTCTCCGAGCGGACCACCGAGGCCGAATCGGAAGGCGGGCAGCATTTTTTGAAGAGCACCGCCTCGAGGAGAAAGCACGACGCCGAAGCGCAGATTGACGACGCGGATCCCGAGTTCGGCGGCGCGGTTCGCTTCCGCTTCCCAGTCGCGACAAAGTTCGGCGAGAAATCCGGTGCCTCGCGGCGAGGCCTCGGTGAGTTCCCTCTCTCCCGCGTCTCCGTAGTAGCCGACGGCCGAGGCGCAGAGAAGCACCTTCGGTTTCTTTTCCAGAGATTTGATTGCCTCAACGAGGGTTCGCGTGCCCGTGATGCGGCTGGCGCGAATGCGTTCCTTCCTCCGAGGCGTCCAATAACCTCCTGCGACATTCTCGCCCGCGAGATGAACAACGGCGTCGAAATACTGATCTCGTGGAAGAAGAAGTTTGTTGGGGAAAGAAGGGGCGCGGAGGAAGAAGAGTTTCTCGCGGGGCACGGGGGGAACCATTCGTTTCCTGCTGATGAGCGTGATTCGGCCGTTGTTGTCCGCCAATTCCCGCCTCAAGGCCCGGCCGATCAGACCACTTCCTCCGGTAATGAGTATCGAGCGTGACATTGTGAGAGTATGTCCGTAGTGGCGCATACCGTGCAATAAGAAAGGAGTCCATCGAAAGCGATGGGATTAACGAAGCGCGGCGAGGAAGGGGTTAACCGAAGAAATAAGGCGGAAGACAAGAGGAAGAAGGGGGCCCGGAAAGGAGGAATACAATCATTCTCCCCTTTCTTCTTCTCTTTTCCTCTTTTACCGTTTACCATCGTTTTCGCTGGATTTCAGCGAGCGGGAACGATCAGCGTCTCGCTGGAAATAATTCGCTGAAAAAAACGAAAGGGAGGAACCGGAATCTTGAAAAACGAAAAATTATGTGTGAATCCTCTGCTTCCTCGCGGAGCAAGGAAGAAAGTTCGGAAGGGCGGGGGAGTCCTTGCCTTCCTCCTTCTCGCCTTGGTCCTCTCTCCTGTCCGTGCGGAAGAGGAGGGGCATTTCGTTCAGATATTTCTTCGATTCGGTCCGGCGACGGAGTCGGGAGCGAAGTTGGCGGAGGGAAGTCGGGTCGGTGTGGCGACGCTTCCCGCGCGCCCGTTTGTCGTTTCCGGATCGGTACGGGCGACGGAAAGCGACTCCAACGCCGTCGAATCCGCGCTCGAGGTCGAAGGAGTTCTCAAACCGGCGAAAAGCGGCGGTTTTCTTCTTCGTGTCAAGGGGAGATATACCGTCTTTTTCGGGGAAGGTGCCGGGGGAGCGGACATAACCGGGCGTTTTTCCGGGGAAACCGCGGTCGCCGCCGGAAAGGAAAAACGCGTGGCAATCTTTCGAATCTCGGATCCGGATAAGGGGGAAGACCACCTTTTGGAGATCGTGGCCGTCGTGGATTGAGCGAAGTGAGGGAGGGGATTTTTGGGGCCGAGGCAGCACGGAAAGATCCGGCGGAAGAACACAACTTATCCTTGAGAAGCGAAGGCGGCCTTGTGGCCTAATTGTTGGTTCCTGGGAGAGGCTGTTTTATCGTGAGTTCCGTGGTGAAAAGTGGAGGACCGTCCTCGGTTTGGAGGTTAAGAAAAACAGGGCGTGCGCCGATATAGATAACAGTTAGGTTCTTGTGGGCCTCATAATAGTTTCATACAAGCCGTTGAGCGGGTTCGAGCTGCGGAGCAGGGCCCGCTCCTTTCTTTAATCCCTCCCATGGCGAAACCTGAACGGCATACTTCCTAATTCTCTAATTTTCAGTTCCACAAGGCTTTGGTGTCCTCCCACAAAAAAAATCAAAAAAAAGACTCAAGTTTTTTCGGAAACGTTCCGATAATCGGAACGGGCACGTTGCGGACCGGAAGAAGCCCGAGACGCCACTTGTCCAAAAACAGATGGAGGGCGAAGACATGGACGGAGTATCGGGCGCATTGACGTCCGCATCGACGGAACTGGCCCAGATCCAGACGAACAACGCCGTCGGGATCAAGGTGTTGGACAAGGCGCTGGAGACGGCAGGGAACGAGGTTCTCTCGCTGCTTCAGGGGCTCGGAAAAAATATCGACGTCTCGGCCTGATTCTCCCTTTGTTAGGGAGAACCGGGGGCCGTCAGGCGTTGAGAAGCAAAAGAAGGCCTCTTCGACCGTGAAGGTTTGCGGCGAAGAGAGGGGCCGGAGGATTCATTTGATGCTCCGCAGGGATCCCCCGGCCTGAACAGTTTCGTGTTCGATTGTATCCGGCCAGTAGGCGCCGGAAATTCCCAGCATTTTCGCAATTCTTTCTTTACCTTCCTTCCGCGAGGCGTTATAAAGGGAAGGGCGAGGAACGGACGATGGGGAAGGGTGGGATTAATGGGCGTGGCCTCGGCGATTAAGAGAGAGGGGAGGAGCGGAGAATGATTAAAGAGGACGTTGTCGAAGGAATTGCGGAAGAATTGGACGTCCCGAAACAGGAGGGGCAGGATATCGTTGAGCAGATCATCGATTCGATCAAAGATATTCTCGAAACGGACGGAAAAATTGAGATCAGGGGGTTCGGTACCTTCCGCGCCGTGATGAGAAAACCGAAGTTGGGGAGAATCATCGCGACGGGAGAAACCGTCCCGATTCCCGCGCGCCGCGTTCCGAAGTTCATACCAGGAAGGATATTGAAAGAGTTGGTCAACGAACGGGGGTTGGAGGAGGAAGGTTCGGCCTCGGGGGAGGGAGTTTTCGAATAATTTCCTTCCGAACTCGACTTTCTTTTTGGGGAAGAATTCGGGAAAGAAAGAGCGAAACGGGGGAGGGGGATTTTCTTTGAATCCGCGACTGATTTTCAGTATAAATTGATGCAGTGCTGTTGAGTGACGCATAATTCGAGATTCAGCGGGAGTAGCTCAATGGTAGAGCTCCAGCCTTCCAAGCTGGCGACGGGGGTTCGATTCCCCTCTCCCGCTCGTTCGTTGACGGCTGTTTCCAGAAAATCGACCACGGAACACACGGAAAAAGGAAAGGTAAAAGGCAAAAGGCAAAAGTGAAAAGGAAATATGGAGCGCGGACACTCTTGTCTGCGAAAGAACGGGCCGGCATTCCAAAGGAATGCGGCAAAGAAACGAAAAACGGTAAACGAAGAACGGTGAACGAAAACACCACGGAACGCACGGAATAACACGGAAGAAGGAAAAGCAAAAGGCAAAAGGCCAAAGTGAAAAGGAAATATGGAGCGCAGACTCTCCAGTCTGCGAATTGGCGATCCCCTTTTCGCAGGTTGGAGAACCTACGCTCCACTTTGGCCGTGGTATGGAGCGCGGACTCTTATCCGCGAAGGACGATGCGTAAGACTACGGAAGGCGCTGAATAATGGGGGAGGCAGGGGCGGAGGCAGGGGGCAAGGGTAAGACAACGGAAAGGGGAGCGATCCTGAGAGCGCAGGCATCCTGCCTGCAAAACAGCGTGGAGGGGCAGGGGAGGAGAAGGGAAGAGAAGAGGACGGGGCGATTTGGTCTCCTTTTCTTCCTTTTTTTTCCTCGGTTGAAGATACAACCGCGTGGGAAACGGCGAGAACGGAGGGTTACGGAGGTTTGCGATGGTTTATTGGCGCTTCTTTTCCGGCCGAGAGAGAGCCGATGAGGATCAATTATGAGAGCTGCGGGAGAAGAAGAGGGGATCAATGCACGCGGGATAGCGCTTTTTTCGGTGACGGAGAAGGAAGGGGTCGAGAAAGTTGCTCGCGCGGCCTGCGCCGCCGGTCTGGAGATTCTTTCCACGGGAGGCACGGCCCGCCATCTCCGGAACCACGGGATCGAGGTGAAGGAGGCAGGGGAATACAGCGGAGCGGGTGAGATCCTTTCGGGTCGGGTGAAGACATTGGCGCCGCGGATTCATGCCGGCCTTCTCGGGCGCTGGGACGAGGAGAAGGACCGGCACGATATGAAACGCCTCGGCGCGCTTCCGATCCGGCTTCTCGTCTGCAATCTCTATCATCTAGAAGGTGTTTCGCCGGAATCGGTAGAAGGGATTGACATCGGAGGGGTGGCGATGTTACGCGCGGCGGCGAAGAATTGGAAGTATGTCGCCGTTGTGACGGATCCGGAGGATTACGAAGAAACGGTCGCGGTTTTGGAATCGGAGGCGCGAAACGCTTCCTTGGCCGGCGCGCTCGGAACCGAGGAATGGCGGCGGCGTCTGGCTCTGCGTGCCTGGCGGCTGGTCAGGGATTACGACGAAAGGATCGCTTCTGCTTTCGCGCCGGAGGAAGAAGAGGGACCCGCGGCGCTGTCGTTGTTGGAACGCGGTCGCGGAACCCTGTTCCTCGAACAGGTGATGCCGCTGCGATACGGGGAGAATCCGCACCAGCGGGCGGGGTGGTTTCGAACGGCGAAGCGCGGTGTTCACGAAATCGAGATACTCGATGGGAAGACGATCTCGTATAACAATCTTCTCGATATGACCGCCGCGATGAATCTGGCGCTTGATCTCGGCAAGGACGCCGTGGCCGTTATCAAGCATCAGACACCTTGCGGGGCCGCGGTTGGGGGGACGATTTCGGAAAATCTCGCCGCCGCGATCGCGACAGACCGCGAATCGGCCTTTGGAAGCGTGATCGCGGTCAACGGTGCCGTCGATGAAGAAGCGTTTGCCGCGATGAAGGGGTTGTTCGTCGAAGTGCTGTTTGTTCGAGGGCTTTCCTCCGGGGCGCGGAGCCTCTTGGGAAAGCGAAAGAAGATGCGTGCCGTGATTTGGGAAAACCCTCTTTCCGACGGCCTAGTGATACGGAATGTTCCGGGAGGACTTCTGATCCAGCGGTCGGACGAGGAAGAAGAGGAGACGTGTGGATTGAAGAACTGGAGGGTGGTGACGAAACGAGAACCGACGGAAGAGGAAAAGCGGGATCTACGGATCGCGGAATTGATCGCCAAGCACGCGCGTTCGAACGCGGTGGCGCTCGTAAAGAACGGCACGGCGGTGGGTATAGGCTCCGGGAGGACGAGCCGGGTGAAGGCGGTGCGGGATGCCGTTTCGATTGCGGGAGACCGTCTTCCGGGGACCGTAATGGGGTCGGATGCTTTCTTTCCGTTTCCGGACGGCTTGGAGGAAGCCAAAGGGATCACGGCCGTGATCCAACCCGGAGGATCGATTCGTGACGAGGAAGTGATCGCCTATGCGGACGCGGCGGGGCTGGCGATGGTCTTTACGGACCGACGGCATTTCCGGCATTGACACGGAAGGGGAAGGAACCACGGAAGACACGGAAAAAGGAAAGGGAAAAGGCAAAAGGCAAAGGGTAAAAGGGAAAAAAAGAAATGCTTGTCCAACATTCGCTGTTCACTCCTTACCGTTGACGGTTTCAACCATGCCGTTCAACCTTGGAAAATGAAAAACGAAGAACGGTAAACGGAAAACGATAAACGGCGACAAACACGGAACACACGGAAGACAGGGAAAAAGAGAAAAGCAAAAGTTAAAGGGGAAAAAGGAAGGAAAAGAAGGAGAAGAGGAAGGGACGCGGTGCGCCGCGGCCGAAAAAAACACGGACCACGCGGAAGAGAGGGAGGGAGGGGGCGTCCGAGCGCGACCATTGCGCTCGGACGTCCCCGCCCCGGCGAGAACGCCGGGATCATTATTGCTTTGTTCGCCACCTCGGGTTGAACGCATGCGCTTCGTTCCGGCAAGGAGGGGGCCCGCGTTTCCAGGAAGGCCCATTTTTTCTCAGGCGCCCCCCGGGCGTGCTTTTTTCGTTGAAGAATGCTGATTAATCCGCGACGATACGGTGGCGTGAAACGGTAGAAAGGTTTGCGAGGATAGGTTATTCGCGTTTTCGTTTAGGAAGGGCAAGTCGGCCGTCAACATTTACGGAATGAAGGAAAGGAAACGCAACATTTGAAGGAAAAAGTATTCGTTCTCGATACGAACGTACTCTTGCACGACTCGAATTGTCTCTTCGTCTTCGGGGAAGGGAACGAAGTCGTGGTGCCGATTACGGTTCTGGAAGAGTTGGACGCTTTCAAGAAGCGGCAGGACGAGGTGGGGCGCAATTCCCGCCAGGTGACCCGCGAACTCGATGAACTCCGCCGCCACGGCCGTCTCATCGACGGTGTCCCGCTCGATAACGGCGGAACCTTGCGAATTGCTCTGGAGGGGCAGGACGGAAGGGAACTTCCGGCGGGATTCGACACGAGCAAGAATGACATTCGAATTCTGAACCTGGCCTTCCTTTTGACGAAGGAGGAGAAGGTCAACCGCAGACGCCCCGTGACCTTGATCACGAAGGATATCAATCTTCGCGTCAAGGCGGATGCGGTCGGGGTCAGGAGCGAGGATTATGAACGAGGGACCGTTAACCTCGATGAACTCTACACCGGCTACAGGACGCTTGCTGTTTCAGCCGCGACCGTGGATGGCTTCTATAAAGAGGGGCGGTGTGCGCTTCCGGAAGGAGAGGACTGTTTTCCGAACGAATTCGTGATGCTGGAGGATTCCGCCAATCCCTCGCACACCGCTTTGGGGAGGTTCGATTCCGTCAAGAAGGAGGTGCAGCGGCTCGCCTTTCCCGACGACGGGAACATCTTCGGAATCAAACCTCTGAATCGCGAACAAAGATTCGTCTGCGAATTACTGATGGATGACGCCGTGCCGCTCGTCGCTCTCGTCGGTTATGCGGGAACGGGAAAGACGCTTTTGTCGCTGGCGGCGGGGCTGGAGAAGGTTGTCAACGAGGATGTCTACCGAAAACTGCTTGTTTGCAAGCCGATCATTCCCGTCGGCAAAGACATCGGGTATCTTCCGGGAGACGTGGACGAAAAACTGATGCCGCGGATGCAGTCGGTCGCGGACAATCTCGAGTACCTCTTTCTGGCGACGAGCGGCGAGGACGGGGGAGCCGACAGATTGCAGGAACTGATCGAGGATAACATCATCGAGTTGGAGCCGTTGACATACATTCGCGGCCGTTCGATTCCCCGGCAATTCATCATCGTGGACGAGGCGCAGAATCTGACTCCGTTGGAGCTCAAGACGATCATCACGCGCGCGGGAAAGGGCTCGAAGATCATCCTTTGCGGCGATCCTTACCAGATAGACCATCCCTATCTCGATTCGCGTTCCAACGGCCTCACCTATGTCGTGGAAGGCTTCAAGGGCGAGAATCTCTTCGGAACGGTCACGCTGAAGAAGGGAGAACGGAGCGAATTGGCGGAGACGGCGGCGCGGATCATGTAGCGCGGGCGCCGCGGGAGTTTCCGCGACGCGGAGCGGAAGGCAGGGATCGCGGAAGGAGAATCAGGGAAAAATCAGTGCGTGGCGGCGAGAATGCGTCCTTTATGGAGATAGTAGCCGATGCGATTCTGTCGCGAATTGACGGTGAGTTCGGCCGTCCCGATCACGATCTTGACGGATGGGCGCACGGAATCGAAACGGACCGGACATTCATCGACCGTCGAGTATTCGCGCGCCAGTTCCTCCTCGAGTCTTTGCCGTGCCAACGCGAGGTCCGATAGTTCCTTTTTCAGTTCCATATACCGTTTCGACTGCATCGCCAACTCCTGTTTCTTTTCCGGCGGGAGATCGACGACCTTTTCTCCCAGGAGTTTGATGACCTGAATCACCTTCTCGAGAGACTCGCGCTCCTTCCGCCGCGCTTCCGCCGTTCGATCGAGCCGTTCCAGGTTGAGGTAGAGTTTCTTGTAGCGTGCCATCGTGATCCGCACGACCGCCGGCTCACCGCTGTGTTCCGCGATGCAACCGGCGGCGATCGTCTCGCCCGCCTCCAGATCTCCTCCCAATATCCCGGGGTCGGAGCCGGAAACGAGGATTTCCTTTCCGGCGCGGGCGCGGCAGTGAACGAGTCCCGAGGCCTTGATCGAGGCCGCCGCATCGATCTGACAATACGAGGCGAGCGAGAGAGTGACGACCGGAGCCGTGAGCGACACCGCGGTCTCGTCCGTTCCCGTGACCGGCGCTCCGCACGTGATCTCCCCTCTTGCGATCAGGGTGCATCCCTCCGCAACCTCGCCGGCGACCCGGATCGACGCCTCACTCTCGATCTTGTTCCCCGCTCCGATGGCTCCCTGAAAGACGAGGGAAAGATCTGTCTTGATTGGGGGGGCGTTCGAGGGGAGATCCTCTTCGACGACGTAGGTCTTTCCGTCCTGCGTCGCGTAACCCTTCGGAAGCGGCGGCGGTTCAGGCGCCGCCGCTTTCTCGATCTCGCTGATATCGAGTACCACCGGCTCGCCGCTTCCCTCCCCTTCCGGCGCCTCCACGACTTCCGCGAAAGAGGCGAGGTTTTCCTGCGTCTCGACGGTTTCGATCGCCCATGATCGAAGTTGATTGATATGCCGATCCGCCAGTGTCGTGCCCGCCGGAAGCAAAAGGCTCCCGTCATAAAAGATATCCGTCTTGAGTCGCATCCCCGGGCGGAAGTGGGAGACGGGGAACCGGTGAGGCATCGCGTGCTTCAGGCCCGCGTCTCGAGGATCGCGAAGAGGTCCTGCGCCGAACGGGCGTCGTCCGGCATTGTGAAAAGACGTGTGGTGAAAGAATCCGAATGCGGAAGTTCCGCACGCATCAGACTGCGACGGGCTTCCGCCTTGTCCCACCCCGGAACGATCGCAAGGAATTGGCGCAGTCCGTATCGAACGACGAGCGCCGTCTCCGGATACTCTTTGCGAAACGCGCGGTCGAGAGCATCGAAGGCCTTCTCGGTTTCCGCGGCCTGTCCGGGGGCCGGGACCCGTTCCGTTTCGAAGACCACCGCGGAAACGGGAACCCCGAAGTCGAGAGCCCGTTTTTGAATTGCCTCGATGCGCTGTGCAATATAACGGTACGGATTGGTTATCTTTTCCATCTCCTTTTCCGTGAGGATGCTTATCAGTATCGGCGGCGCGATTTGGGAGGCAACGACGCTGAGGATTTGGTCCGCCTCGGTCGTGCTCTCTCCCGCGGCCTGCGCCAGGAGAATTCCGACGACGGTCGAGCCGGACCGCAGAGTGACGCCGAGGCAAGGCTTGTCCGGTTCGAATCCCCAGGTTTGGGGAAAGGCATTGGGAAGCACCTTCTCGACGGAATCCGACTCGATGAGTCCTTTGAGATTCAACCGGTCAAGGTCGAGGGGAGAGACGTCTTTCCCCGTATTCAGAGGCGAGGGGGCTTCGGGATCGGCGCCGCGCCAAGCCGCCAGAGACCACGTTCGATTCTGCTCGATCAGGATCGCCACGGGAGAGAATCCGAAACCCGTGGCGAGCGTTTCGAGATTGAGTTTGAGGATTTCGGAACGGTCGGAGGTGGAGTTGATGACACGCGAAACGCTGTAGAGAGTGGAGAGTTCGTTGAGCATTTGTTCGAGGCGTTTTCGGCTGGCGTTGAGCTGCGAGACCATATTGTTGAAGCGGTCGGAAAGGAGCCCGATCTCGTCCTGGGACGGAACCGGAACCTGGACCGTCAAATCACCCTCGCCGACCTTCTCGGCGGCCTCCGCCAGGTTTTCGATCGGCTTCGAAAAGATTTTCGCCCAGGTGAGGGTGAGGAAGAGCGCGGCGAGAAAGAGAATCAAGGCCGTCATCAGCGTCGTGCGGATCAAGGAACGCCGCGCCTCCTTCAGGGGCGTCTCGTCGAAGAGAATCTGGATGAAACCAAAGCGGGTCTGGCCATGGCGGATTTCCTGTTCGATCGGCCGAATGTTTTCCGTCAATCCCCGCGTCGTCTGTTCGGGATAGCGCGCGAGGAGTTTTCGATTGGCATCGAAGATGGCGATCCACGTTATGCTGGGGTTGTTTTGAGCGATCCGGCGGAGGGAGATGGAAAGATTGGCGATGTCGCGCTTGACGATGTCCTGTGCGGCGAGAACGGAGACGGAGGTCGCCAGCAGGGAAGCGGTACGTTCCTGCGAAGCCTCCAGTGCCGCGCTCTGTTGGCGGTACTGGAGAAAACTCGTAACCGCGATCGTCGCAAGAACCAGAGTCGTCGCACCCAAAGCCAACTTGCCCGCAACGGAAAACGCCTTCCCTTTCCTCATCGATTCCTCTCCTTCCGGCCCGAAGCCGGCGAAAGGAATTCATCTCCGTCAGGCGTTCGGGCGCGTTCCGATTCTCTCCCTCCGGGATTCCGTATCCGAGGATCCCGACAGAATTATTTTATGGGAAAGAAGGGAGGGGCGCCACGCTCAAACGGCGTCCGGCCCGCGTTCTCCCGTGCGGATTCGAACGGCTTGTTCCAGATCGATGACGAAGATCTTCCCGTCGCCGATCTTGCCGGTCCACGCGGCGTTCTTGATCGCGTCAACGGCTTCCTCGAGTCGTTCTTCCGTCAAGACCAGTTCGATCTTCACCTTCGGCAGGAAATCGACGACGTATTCCGCTCCGCGGTAGAGTTCCGTGTGTCCCTTCTGGCGTCCATAGCCTTTCACCTCGGAGACCGTGAGTCCGTGGAAGCCGAGATCGCCGAGCGCGTCCTTGACGGCCTCGAGCTGAAACGGGCGTACGATCGCCTCGATCTTCTTGATCTTCACGGGACGCCCTTGTCGCGGACGATCAGGGTTTTCGGCGCAACGGAACGAGACGCGCCACGCGGCGAGGGGCGGTGGTGGGCAGAGTGCTGTCCGTGTACGCCTCGCGCCCTCCCACGACCTTCAGCGCCGGTCGGGCCGCGTCGAGCGGATCCGGGACCAACTTCCTCATCTCCGCGATCCGTTGTAATCTTTCAATGACCTTGCTCATCACCCGTAAGCATCGGCAGGAGGAGATCGTTTCTTGATGGGAAAAGCGGGAAACAGGAGAGCGGCCCGCGGTGCGGATGAAGGGGAAGAAGAAACGAAAGGCGGCAGAAAATGAATCAGAGGGAATTCTTCGATCGAATCGCTCGGACGTACGGCCTGAAATGGACGATCGAGGAAGAGAACCGTATCGTAGCGGCGCGCGTTGTGTCGGGAGAGGAAAGATTCGTGGAGGTTGGTTGCGGAAAAGGCCTTTTCCTGGCGGAGACTACCGTGCCAACGGCGATCGGAATCGACTTCTCGGAGGGAATGCTCCGTGAGGCGCGGCGGCTTCTACCGGAGCGCGGTTTCGTGCTCGGCGACGCGACACGATTGCCGCTGCGCCGAGGAAGCGTTGGAACCCTTGTCTTTCTCAATGTGCTCCACAACCAGGACCACCCCGAGATTTGGTTGAGGAGCGCTCGCCGAGGCGGCGCCCGAAAGATCGTCGTTGATTTTCGAAATCTCTTGAACCCGATCGTCTTTCTGAAGACGCTTCGTTCTCGGAGTCGGTTCAGGAGGGTGGATATGGATTATCGACCGAGCACGAGATGGGATTTTCGGCGCCTGCTGGAAAAAAACGGTTGGCGGCCTGTGCGATTCCACCCGGTCATTCGTCCCCCCGCGGATCCCAACACCGGGTTCCAAAGAAGGCATCTCATCGGATGGCTTGTCTCCCGGATCCCAGGGCTGGCGCCGACGTATGTCGTCGAGGCTGTCGCGACGGGAGAACCCGAATGAGGTTGGAGACGATTTGCTGGGGGCCTTTCGAGGAGAACACCTATCTTTACGGGGACGAACGTGAATGTATCCTTCTCGATCCGGGAGCGCCGTGGTCGGAACTCGCAGGACCGGTTGCCGGGCGAAAGGTGCGCGCGATCCTCGTGACGCATTCCCACCTCGACCACATTTACGGCGTGGACGAGGCGCGGGACGCAACGGGGGCTCCCGTTCTGGCCCCTCGAGGAGAAGAGAGGGGCTTTGAGGATCCAGAACGGAATCTCTCGGCCTTTTTTGGAATGCCGATGACGCGCCGCCCCGCCGATTCCGTCGTGGAGGAGGGATATCGGTTGAAGATCGGAGGAACGGTTCTCGAGGTCGTCGCCGTACCGGGACACTCTCCCGCTCACGTGATTTGGCTCGGAAGGGATTTCGCTTTCAGCGGTGATACCGTCTTCGCCGGTTCGATCGGACGGACGGATCTCCCTTTCTCGGATTCCGCGCTTCTTCTGCGTTCGATTCGCGAGAAGATTCTCGCTTTACCTGATGAAACCGCCTTGTATCCCGGCCACGGGCCGCGAACGACCGTCGGAACCGAACGGCGCTTCAACCCGTTTCTGGGGGCGGTGTGAAGAACCGCGGGCGGCGGGGGCCTGCGGAAAGGGGGCAGAGTATCGTCGTTGTTCCAGCTCCGGAGTGGAGGAAGGAACTCGAAGCCTTCCGAACGTATTTGGAGGTGGAACGAAATCTCTCCCCGCATACGGTCGAAAATTACATCCGCGATCTCTCGCGTGCGGCGGTCTTTTTTCTCGAGAAAAAGAAACGAAGCGCGGCGGCGGTGCGGCGCTCCGATATTCAGGAAGCGGTGAGAGAACTGACTGCGGACGGCCTTTCGGCGCGAAGCGTCGCGCGCGCCTTGTCCGCGATGAAGACCTTCTTCCGCTTCGTCTTCACCGAGTTTGGATACGGGGAACCGCCCGTTGAGGAACTGGAGGGGCCGCGGATTCGTCCTCCGCTTCCGCGTTCTCCTTCCGTGGAGCAAGTGGAGCGGATTCTGGAGGCGGTCGATCTGACGAAGCCCTCCGGGATTCGAGATCGGGCCATTCTCGAAACCCTCTACAGTTCGGGCCTGCGGGTTTCCGAAGTGATCGGTTTGCGCTGTCGGGACGTCTCGATCGACGAGCACCTTTTGAAGGTTCGAGGCAAGGGGCGGAAGGAACGGTTCGTGCCGTTGGGGCGGTGCGCGATCGAATGGATCGGCCGCTATCTCGTGGAGGTGCGTCCCCGCTTTCTCCGCAAACGGATGGATCCCGGCTACCTCTTCCTCAATGCGCGGGGGGGGAGATTGAGCCGGCAGGCCGTGTGGTTGATGGTGAAGGCCGCCGCCCGCAACGCGGGAATCAAGGTCTCGCCGCATTCCTTTCGTCACGCCTTCGCGACCCATCTGATCGAGGGGGAAGCGGATCTGCGGAGCGTCCAAGAAATGCTCGGCCACGCAAATATCTCCACAACGCAGATCTATACCTCCGTCTCCCGAAAACGACTCAAGAAGGTCGTGGAAGAATTCCATCCCCGGGGCGGAAGAAGAAAGGCGTCACAAAAGGAAGTCGCTCCTTCCAAGTCGAATCACGCGAAAGGTCGGAGCGCATAAAGGGAGTCCTTCCTGGGAGCGCAGGCATCTTGCCTGCAGGCAGGTTCTTGCCTGCAAAAACGGGCTCGTAGAAGTTTACATTTCGGCCGCCCCGATCATTAGCAGGGTTTCGCTCAGGAGTGGTCTGATGTGATTCCGCAAAAGGTGCCCATTTTTCGCCGGGTACCCTGGAAAACGCTTTGTCTTCTTTCTCGTTTGGATTAGACTCACCTTCGGATCGGGATGGGGATGAGAAACTCGCGAAATCGTCTTAAGTCGTTTCTGAAGCGGATCGGTGTCGGACCACGTGGATCAAAGGACCTCGAATACGAGGAAGCCTTCGAGGCGATGGACGTCATCCTTTCGGGGGATTACGAACCGGCGACGTTGGGAGCGTTTCTGATGGCGATGCGGTGGAAAGGCCCGACCGCGGAAGAACTGGCCGCTTTCGCCGATGCATTCGCTTCTCGGATTACGCGCCCGGAGATTCGGCTTGATAATGTCATCGACATCGGCGGAGCCTTCGACGGGAAGAACCGGACCCTGATCCTTTCCGTTCCGGCGGCTCTCGTGGCGGCGGGAGCCGGAGCGGGAATCGTCTTCGTCGGCGCGGACAACGTTCCTCCGAAGCGAGGAGTGACTCCCGGAGCGGTTTTGCGGGCGTTAGGGATCGAGACGCGAAGAAAACTGGCTTCGAGTGCCGTCGATATCAGTTCCTGCGGTGTCGGCTTTGTCGATCTGGCGATCGCCTGCCCTGTTTGGAAGGAACTTCTCCCGATCCGTGATGCGGTGGTCAAGCGCACCTTTCTCAATACGATCGAACCCCTTTTGAATCCGCTTGGAGTCTCGGTTCATTTCGGCAGCGTTTTCCATCGACCCTTCGGCGAACGCGTCTGCGAAGCCGCGGGTTCGGCGCGGCGGTTGGGATTCGAGCGAGTGGTCATCGCCGAGGGTGTCGAGGGAGCGACGGAGATCGGGGGCGGTGTGACGCGCTTTTACGAAAAAGCAATGAACGGAATCCGAACATACGACATTGACCTTCGGGAACTCGGAATTGCGGCCAGGACGGAGGAGATTCGCAGTTCGGCGGTCACGATGGAACAGTTGTCGAGTGAAAGCGCTCGGAGCACGGAACTTCTCCTCACCGGTGGAACCGTTTCCGAGGCCTATCGTGATCTCGTTCTGGCCAACGCCGCGGTTCTGCTTCACGTCGGAAGAATTGTTTCCGGCTGGGAAGAGGGGCTGGAACTGGCACGGGCGTCCTTGACGAGCGGGGCCGCCTGGACGGCCCTGTCGGAGTGGCGCCGCCGCGGGCGGGAGGAATAAGTACGGGATGTATTTTTCAACGGCCGCTTCCCTCTTCCGGCCATACAAATTTGTGTACTTGAGGGATCATTCTCACCGGCAATCGGTCTTCGAGTATCCGGCCGGCTAGTTCCGCCAAGGAAATCCGCCGCTGCTCTTTGGGAAACGGTTTGAGCGGATGGGGATCGGGAGGCGGGAAGGCCCAGGAAAACGTAACGTGACACCGTCGGTGGAGCGATTCGGATCGAAGAAGTTCCCTTGCGTCGCGGTAGTCTTCCTCCGTTGCGATGACAAACTTCAATTCATCGTGAGGCCGCAAGCGGGAAAGATTGTCTTTGAGCATCCGATCGGCTTCCCCGCTGGACTGTCCCTTCCAATCGAGGATCACGATGATCTCAGGGGGGAGATCCGCGATCGAAAAAGCGCCGGATGTCTCGAGCAGAACAGACTTTTTCGCCTCGATCAAACGGGAAAGAAGGCGAGGGACGGCGCCTTGGACGAGCGGTTCGCCTCCGGTGACCGTGACGAATTCGGGGCCGGAAAGAGATTGCGCAACGATTTCGCGGATCGTCATACGTTTTCCACCGGAGAAGGCGTGAGGGCTGTCGCACCACGAACAGCGCAGCGGACAGCCGGCGGTTCGAATAAAGAACGACGGCAACCCCACGAAACGGGTCTCCCCTTGAAGACTCGTGTAGAGTTCCGCAATCAGAATCGTGTTGTCTTTCTTCTTCATAAGGGCGGGATTGTAAAGGAGAGACCACCGGAACGCCACTGTGGGGGCATGGCAAATTGTGGACAGGGTCAAATTTCGGTAGACAGGCCATCCTGGGAGCGTAGGCATCTCGCCTGCAAAAACGGGTTCGTAGAGGACCCCACCTTTCGGCTCCCGAAGCGGAGTTTCGCCCATCAGTGGACCGACACGATCCGGCAAAAGATGCCCATTTTTGGCCGCGTCCCCCGCCACCTTCCGTGGGCGGGGAAGAAGCAAAACAAATTCACGATGGAGACGGGAATCTTACGAAAAGCGCTTGTAAAGGAGGTGAGAGCGTGGAAAATACGCCTCTTCCAGACGGCGAGACGTTGATGGGGAGAAGGGGGAACCGCCGTCGAAACCTATACCGGATGAGGGAGATTGTAACAATGGCGGCGGAACGGTTGGCGGCCGTAATTTTGGCGGCCGGCAAGGGGGTGAGAATGGGTGCGGATCGGCCCAAGGTGCTCCTCGAAGCCTGCGGGAGGGCCCTGATCGGGTGGGTCGGCGACGCGGCTCGCCGCGCCGGTGCCGACCTTCTTGTCGCTGTTATCGGTCCGGAAATGACCGCCGAAGAAAAACGGAAATATCTCGACGGTTTCGTCTGTGTCGTTCAGAAGGAACGTCTCGGTACCGGCCACGCGGTTCTTCAGGCTGCGCCTCTCATCGCCGATTTGGAGAGCGTGCTCGTCCTCTGCGGAGACGTTCCATGTCTTCGACCGGCCACGCTGCGGTCCCTCGTTTCTCTCCGCCTCAAGGAAGATGTTCCTGCTGCTGTCTTGACAATGTTTCTTGATGACCCCGCGGGATACGGAAGAATCCTGCGCAACGCAAACGGCGATATTACAGGGATCGTGGAGGAAAGGGATGCCACCGAGCGGGAAAGGCAAATTCGCGAGGTGAATTCGGGGACGTATGTTTTTCGCTGCCGAGACCTCCTCGAAACACTCCCGCGGATCGGGTGCGACAACGCTCAGGGGGAGTATTATTTGACCGAAGTCGTGCGGTTTTTGGCGGACGAAGGGAAGCGGGTGGTTGGAATCGCGGTTGACGACGTGGACGAGGTGCGCGGTGTCAACACCCCCGAACAACTCGAGGCCGTTCGGCGAATCCTTGCCACCCGTGCGGCGCGGAAGTAAACTGAGGCGGTTATGACGGCGGAAAGCGGAAGTGGAATCCGACTTCTCGCGGGGCGCTCGAATCCCGGACTGGCGGAGGAGATCGCCGAATACCTCGGAATGCCCCTGGGACAGGTCGACGTGGGAACCTTCTCCGACGGAGAGAGCCGAGTGCGGATCGAGGAGAACATACGGGGGGTCGATTGCTTCCTCATTCAGTCGACGTGCCGCCCCGTTAATCAAAACTTGATGGAACTGCTGGTGATGATCGACGCGGCCCGAAGGGCTTCCGCGAGCCGGATAACGGCCGTGATACCCTACTACGGATATGCTCGCCAAGATAGGAAAGACCGGCCGCGCGT
>RFFU01000021.1 GCA_003697085.1 Candidatus Hydrogenedentota bacterium | reverse complement strand
TCATGTTTGAGAAGAGTCCCGAATAAGAGGGAATTGCAACAATCAAGATAGATTTAGGCCTATGGTAATGTTTGGTTTGAGAAGAGTCCCGAATAAGAGGGAATTGCAACAATTGCTCGAGCATAGCACGAGCTAGGGGGTGGAGTTTGAGAAGAGTCCCGAATAAGAGGGAATTGCAACTTTTTCTCTTCCTGTGTTATCCACATCGTTACAGAGTTTGAGAAGAGTCCCGAATAAGAGGGAATTGCAACGCAGAAACAATGATCCTTCTTCGAACCCCCAAATCAAGTTTGAGAAGAGTCCCGAATAAGAGGGAATTGCAACATTCTCCTTGCATTTTTCTGTTGCTCGGGAGTCAGTTTGAGAAGAGTCCCGAATAAGAGGGAATTGCAACAGCATGATATGAAGAATTTCATGCGCAATAAAAGTTTGAGAAGAGTCCCGAATAAGAGGGAATTGCAACTGCCTTCTCCGTGATCATGGTCGTTCCTAAGAGTGTTTGAGAAGAGTCCCGAATGAGAGGGAATTGCAACTTGTAACGCGTCAAGGATCGCCACAACAAAGTCGATGTTTGAGAAGAGTCCCGAATGAGAGGGAATTGCAACTTGCTTTGCAAGCGCGCGGATTTTATCCCTAATGGAGTTTGAGAAGAGTCCCGAATGAGAGGGAATTGCAACTTCACGCCGCATCTGTACACTATCGCGGCGCCCCGTTTGAGAAGAGTCCCGAATAAGAGGGAATTGCAAGCTTTTCTGTACGGGCACGGCATGCCGTGCCCGTACGTTCGAGAAGAGTCCCGAATGAGAGGGAATTGCAACCCACCGGCCAGTCGTCAAGCCGATGGAGCATCTTGGCGTTTGAGAAGAGGCGAATCGTGCGCTCGTGGGGGATTCCTCGTCGGCGTCGCTTTGCGTCGCCTCGTTCGGAATGACACCACGGGCGGATCGGCAATCTGCAGACTGGAGAGTCTGTGCTCCATACCATGGCGAACGTGTGTTGCCTTCGAGAGGAAAAAGCGAACGAAGACATAGGACGGGTGAGCGGGTAAAGTAGAAGGTGCGGAGGAGCGTATCGAAAAGGGGGGCACGGCTTGCAGAGGCGAATTCGTGAGGGATTCTGGGAAGACCGCATCCAAAGGTCGGTCAAGATTCTCGGGAGAGGGGAAGGGGCCGTGGTTCTCCGCTTTTTTGTGAAGCGGAGGCATTTCTTTTCGAAGGATGAGGGTATGGGAATCGGTGAAGAGATTCTTCTTGGCGGCTTGGTTGTCCTGTGCGCGCTGATTTCGGGTACGTTGGGGATGGGCGGTGGAACGCTTTTTCTCGGCTCGATGCTGTGGCTGACTGCTCCGGCCTACGCCATCCCGCTCCACGCTTTCTTTCAGATTTTTAGTTCCGGGGGGCGCGTCGTCATCTATTTTCGAGAGATTCGCTGGAAGATCGTGCGAGATTTTCTCTTGGGCGCGCTCCCGTCGGCTCTGGTGGGGCTTTTGTTCTTTCGTTTTCTTCCCGCGGATTGGATCCAGACCGGCATCGCGGTTTTTGTCATCGGGATCAGTTGGCTGCCGCGCGGGGGAAGGAGCGGAGAACGGTGGACCGCGGGAAAGGCGATGCTTTTCGCCGGTTTTCTCGCCGGTTTTTTCGGCGTCTTCTTCGGCGCCGTCGGCCCGCTGCTTACTCCCTTCTTCCTTCACGAAGGCCTTCGGAAGGAAGAGTTTGTGGGGACGAAGGCGTGCTGTCAGTGGTTGCTCCACTGGGTCAAGGTTTTCGGCTTCGGATGGGTCGGCTACAACATCCTTTCGCTCGGTTTCGACCGGCTTGGCGTCGTTGCGCTTCTCGTCATCTTCTCGACGCTTTTGGCTCGCCGGTGGTTGCGGCGATGGTCCGCGGAAGGTTTTGCCTGGGTCGTCCGAGTTCTCGTCACGATTCTGATGTTGGCTCTTCTAGGGAAGACCTGGCTTTGACGCGCTGGAGGATTTCTTCCGCCGATTCCTGGGGAGCCGCGTTTTCCGTCGAGACCACGAGGTGAGCCGTTTCCCGGTAGAGCGGTTCGCGTTCCGCCAAGACATCTTCGATTTCCTCGAGCGTTCCGCGGCCGGTGAGGGTGGGCCGGTTCGGGTCCTCGCCGATCCGTTCGGCGATGAGTGAGGGAGGAAGGACGAGCCAGACGACCAACCCGCGCTCGCGGATACGGCGGCGGTTCGCTTCGCGCAAAATGACGCCGCCTCCGCAATCGACGATGACGTCTTGGCGCCGCGTGACCTCTTCGACGACCGCCTCCTCCAGATCACGGAAGGAATCCCAGCCCTGGGCCTCGACGATCTCCGGGATCGATTTTCCGGCGCGGTGGACGATTTCGTCGTCCGTACTGATGACGGACCGGTGCAGTCGTCCCGCGAGAATCCGCGCGATGGTCGTCTTCCCGGTCCCGCGGTAACCGATCAGAACGATGTTCGGAAGATTCATTGCGCCAGTGCCCGGCGGACGGTGGAGCGCATCAGATCCCGAGGGGCTTCCTTTCCAGTGAACATTTCGAACTGCAAGATCGCCTGCTCCGCAAACATTTCCACGCCTTCGATGGTTCGACACCCTCGGGCCTCGGCCTCGCGCAGCAAGCGCGTTCGAAGCGGATTGTACACGATATCGAAGACGACCTGTTCGGGCGAGAGCGAAGCGGGATCGATGGGGCAGTCCTCGACGCGCGGGTGCATTCCGACGGGGCTGGCGTTGATGAGAATGTCGGCTTCTTCGAGGGGCGCGTTGAGAGTGATGCGACCGGGAAAGGCCGCTTCCAAATCCCGAACCAGTCGATCGGCTTGTTCGCGTATTTCGTAACGGAATCCGATCTTACCGGCACCGGCATTCCCCGCCGCGAAGGCGATTGCGCGCGCCGCGCCTCCGGTTCCGATGAGAAGGATTTTCTTTCCGGTGACGGAGAGGCCGGCCCGCTCCAAGGCGGCAAGCGCTCCGGGACCGTCCGTCGATGCCCCCGTGAGAACGCCGTTTTCGTTGACGACCGTGTTCACCGAACCGGTTTGTTCGGCGGAGAGTTCAAGGCGATCGAGATGCGGGATGATTGTTTCCTTGTGGGGGATGGTGACGGAGAAACCGCGAATCCCCAGCGCGCGCATCGCTGTGACCGCCTCTTCGATCTTCTCGACGCGAAAAGCCACATAGACGTAATCGAGCCCGGCCGCTTTCAACGCCGCATTGTGGATAACCGGACTCATCGAATGTTCGATCGGGTTCCCGATGACGGCCAGAAGTCTCGTTTTGGCAGTGATACGCATAATGGAAGATTATCACCGGAAACGGACAAGTGGGTCAAAAGGAGATTTGAGGAAGAAGTCAAAAGG
>RFFU01000003.1 GCA_003697085.1 Candidatus Hydrogenedentota bacterium | reverse complement strand
TGCCCTTGCCCTTGCCCTTGCCCTTGCCCTCATCTTTATTGGTATCCTTTACCTCCGGCTATCCAAACGCCCGAAATGATGAACTCGGGAATAATCCGGCGTGCGTCCACTTGTGCCTTTTCGCTTTTGTGAAACCCGGTATAATCGTGGCGTGGAGATTTATGTAAACGGAAATCCCGTCGAGGAAACAGGGGACGAAAAGGCCTCCGTGCGGGAGGTTATCGAAGCGCTCAACGATTGGTTGGCAGGTCAAGGCGCTGTCATCGTGTCGGCGCGTTTGGATGGGGATGTACTGGACCTCGCGAATGAGACGGCGGAGGTCTTGAACTCGGCTCCGGCGAACCACCGCCGGCTCGAGATCGAGGCGCAGAACGCGCGCCTTCTCGTCATCGAAACGATGAACGACCTCGGAAATTATCTTGATCGCGTGGCGCGGCTTTGTCCGACGTTGATGGAGCGCGACGACCCGCGATCGGACATTGAGAATCTCAAGGAAGGTCTCCAGTGGAGTCTCGATGTCCTCGAACGTGTCGAGGGGATACTCGGTCTTTCTTACAAGGAGATCGAATTCGAGGAGGATCGAATCCGCAAATACGTCCTTCGTCTCGGAGATGTCCTGGATCACGTTCGGGTGGCTGTCGAGGAGCAGAACCGCCCCGCGCTCGAGGCGTTGCTTCGCGATACACTGCCCGCCCTCTGTGACAGCCTCGTGCGCGCGATACCGACGATTCTGCGAGCCGGCAATCTCGAGCCGACCGACACCACGCTCGCCGATGATATCGAGGAGATTCTTGGAATGGTGACGGGACTTCCGGAACGGCTCGAGGCCATCGCCGTCAAGATCTCGATGGGAAATGCGGCGGAGGGGATGGAGGAATTTGCGTCGGCCGTGAGTATTCTGGAGAAGGCGTTCGTCTGTGTCGAGCGGAGCCGGAGGGAACTTCCGTTGTCCCGCGAGGATTTGATGGTGGATGGCCAGGACTTCGAGGAACGCGCGAAGAGAATCTCAGGCGTTTTGGATGAGATGATCGAGGCCTTTGAGAAGAAGGATCGCATTCTGATCAGTGACTTGATCGAGTACGAGATTGCGCCGGAAATCGAGGTCATAACGAGGCTTCTGGAAAGGGCCAGAAATTTTCTGAAAGGGTCTTGCCATTGAGCGGGGATTTGATGTAAACTCGCTATTGCGATGGGATAACCATTGATTGAAGAGTCGTTCCGGGGGAGGAAAGGCCCTTGGAGCGAGGGACGAAGCACGAAACGTAGCAGGGTACGATGCAAGAACGAAGAGATCCAGAAGACGAGATTCTTCGTGCGCTGGAGCGCGCGAGTCGAGAAGCCTTTCCCGAAGTCGGCGCGGAGATAGGGAGGATCTTCGCCGCTGATTTCTCTCTGGGGACTCCGCCTCCGGATCGTGACGGGGATTATTCTTCCAACATTGCATTTCTCCTGAAGAAGCCGGTAAAACGTTCCCCCTTGGAGATTGCTCGGGAAATCGCCGCGCGTTTCGAAGGTCCGGCGGTTTCCGAAGCCGTTCCACCGGGATTCATCAATCTGACTTTGGATGACGAAGCCCGGTATGCGTTCCTGGCCGGAATGGATGATCCTCGATGGGCGAGCCGGCGGGCGAAGCAGCCTTCCCGCGTCAATATCGAATTCGTCTCGGCCAATCCGACCGGCCCGCTCCACGTCGGCCACGGTCGAGGGGCTGTGATCGGGGATGTCCTGGCCAGGCTTCTTGCCAACGCCGGACACGATGTCACGCGGGAATATTATCTCAATGACGTGGGAAGACAGATCGAACTCCTGGGGGAATCCCTTCTTTATAAGGTTTGTGAGATTCGAGGAGATTCTCGGGGTCGGTTTCGTGATGAATACCGCGGGGGTTATATCGAGGAGCTGGCGCGGGAATTCCTGAATTCCAGGCCGGAACTTTTCGTGGAGGAAACGGATGAAAGTCTCATAGAGGAGGCCGGTCGGTTCGCGAAGGAGCGTCTCTTCGAGAAAATCAAAAGGACTTTGGAGCGGCTGGATATTCGATTCGATGTCGTAACGAGCGAGGAGTCGTTGAGGAGCGGGATTTCGGAATTGCTCGAGCGCTTGGATCGCGCCGGTCTTCTCTACGAGGCGGATCGCCCTCGGAATACGGAGGCCAGAATCCGCCGGGAAGATTCGAAGGCGGCCGTGTACGGAGAGGAAATGAGCGGGGGGACCTTTCTCGAAACCTCGCGTTTCGGTGATGACGAGGATCGAATCGTGAAACGGGCGGATGGCACGACCACCTATTTTACGGCGGACATAGTGTATCACATCGGAAAATTCGAACGTGGATTCGACGAAGTGATCGATATCTGGGGAGCGGACCACGGTGGCCATGTCAAGCGTATGAGGGCGGCTTTGGAAGGTCTCGGTTACGACACGAAGCGGTTTCATGTGATTCTCTGTCAGATGGTACGGTTGCTTCGTGACGGTCGGGAAGTGAAGATGTCGAAGCGTTCCGGCGAGATGATTACGCTGGACGAATTGATCGATGAGACGGGAAAAGACCCGATCCGTTTCTATTTTCTGATGAGAACCCCCAATGCGCCGTGCGATTTCGATATCACGCTGGCGGTCAAGGCCTCGACTGAAAATCCGGTCTTCTACTGCCAGTACGCGCACGCCCGGACCTGTCAGATCTTGGCTCGCGGGAAAAGGGACGGTTTGGAACCTTCGCGAGAGCAGCGAGTTCTGACTCTCCTCGCTGATCCCTTGGAGAAGGACCTGGTGCGGTTTCTGCTCCGGATTCCCGACGGATTGGCGGCCGCCGCACGAAGGAGGGAGGTGCATCGCTTACCGGAGATCGCTTTGGAATTGGCGCGGCGTTTTCATCGCTATCAGACAGCCGGGAAAAAGAATTCCGGATTGAGAGTGGTGGACAAAGAACGGTCGGATCTTTCGGCGGCGCGTCTTTTTCTGGTGGACCGAGTTCGACGAGGTATGAAGACCCTTTTGGCCCTCATGGGCGTGGAAGCCCCCGAGCAAATGTGAAGTTGCGGAGGAGAGTCAGGAGATGAGAGGAATAAATTTGGGAGGTGGGGTATGAGGCGTTTGTTGGAATGGTTGGTGTTGGTTGTTCTGATTTTTTCCGCCGGGAGCATCGGGCGGGCGGAGGAACGCCCGGCGGTTGTTCCGCCGCGGGTGCCGATTGTGGATTTCAATGGTGCCGCTGCGACTTCGGGCGATGCGCAGGCGAAACAAGCCGTGTGGCCTGACGGTTTCGAGCGCGCCGTCCGGCGGATTCGGGAAATCGAGTCACGGGCGGCTGATAAGCAATCGACGGAACGTGAACTCTTTCCTCCGGAGGAGGAGGCTTCGAAGGAAGGGAGTGAGGTGTCGTCTTCTTCGAGGTTCGAACGCCGAGGAGGTCTTCGAGGGGAAGCGGTTGTCTCATCAGGAAAGAGCGATCCAACCGCGAGAGAAGACGCACGGCGAGAACAAATGTCGATGTCACGTGGAGAAGGAAAGGGATCGTTGTCAGACGGGCAAGGAAAATCGGAAAGGGAATCGCCGGTGCCAACGGATGGGACCGGGTTGAAAGGCGGAAGCGGGGAACTCGAGATGAAGGTTCCTGAGCCGAATTGGAAACCAGCCGTTGTGCCGCCGGATCTCTTTTCCCAATCGACCGCCTCGGCGGCGGATGGGGGAAAGAAGGAAACTAAGGGGTCGGAAGAGATCGAGGAAATCCCAGCGATGGACGGCCCCTTGTCCCGCCGAGGTGATCTGGGGAAACCGACGACACTTTTGGCGGGGCATTCCGCGACCGGTCTGCGCCGAAATCCCGGTGGAAAATCAACGGCGTCTGCGGGCTTCCCTTGGGGCCGCGCCGCCGGGGGTGCCGTATTCCTCTTTTCGTTGGGGCTGTTGGCGGTCCGATCGAGGAGAGGAAGCACGAGGCAAGTTCGGGGTTCTTTTTTGGATGAGGAGCCGGCGGGGAGTTGGGTGCCGACACGCCGGAATCGAGTTCGGGGTTGGAACGGCTTGACAGAGACACTCCGAAGCGGAAGATTGGCGGGTCACTCGAACGGAAGGTGCGAGAACGGAACGGAGATCGCGCGGGAAATCGGGGCGACGCGGGTCGTGGGAATGGTGGGCCGCGGCGGCCGGCGGATTACTGTGAGAGATGAGAAGGTATCGCGGGATCGCGGAAGCGCCCTGCCGTTTCACGATGCGGTCCAACGTAGTCTCAACGAACATTTGACGAAAAGTGTGCGCCCGGTTCGTTCGGGGAAGAACACGGTTTTGATTTCGCGGCGAGACCGGCAAGAGATATTGGAACTCGCGGCGGAGGGGATCCCCGCGCGGCAGATTTGCAAGAAGTTGCAAATCCCCCTTTCGACGGTCAGGATGGCCATTCAATCTTCGTCCGGTTCAACACCTTCGGCTGAAGTTGAGGCTGGTCAGACTCACTAAAAGGGGCGCCGTCCACGGGATGAGACCGCTGGTAAATCGAAGGAGCGGCGACGAGGCGATTAGTTCGGCCACGCTGAACGTCAGATCAGTCAATAGTATGAAAGCCAGTGTGGCGGCGAGGCCGGCGGAAACCGCGTGAGCCAGGGTCCGCCCGCGAGACTTTTTCATTCCCAACGCGGCTCCGAGAAGCGTCAAGAAGGGAACCGCGAGAGGAAAGGCCAATTTCGTGCTGATCCGGGCGAGCCGTACGGACTTCTGGCGTTCCAAGCGGTCGGATGGTGGCAGAGTTTCTTCCAACGTCCGGATGGTGGTGTAATCCCGGAAGAGGTCGGAAAGACGTACGGCCTCCACCGGCTGTTCGGAAAGGGGACGAAAGTTTCCAGCCGTGCAGACGAGCGCGATATATTCCGGAGAGGGGAGAGGATACGATTTCCCCTCGGGGGAAATCCATATCCTCTCCTGAATATGGTAATCCAGACGGGGGATCGAAATCCGTTTTTCGACTCGCGTGTGGGAAGCGTTGACGGTCAGGAGCGTCAGAGATTCCAGAACGCCTGTATTGGGAGAGAAACGTTGAGCAAGAGCATAGGAGGAATCAGAGAGCGTGAAAGCGATGTCGTAGAAAACCTCCTCGGGGGGAGCCAGTTTCTTGAGGCGCACGGTCTTGATGAAGTCCGCTTTTTCCGCCTGAGCGGGAACGACCCATTCGGTTCCTGCCAGAAGAAGGAGGGTGAGGAGAATCGAGAAAACAATCGGCCCGGCGGCGATCTGAAAAGGGGAGATACCGCAGGCTCTCGCTGCGACGATTTCATGGAAATGATTCCGCCAGGCGGTAACCGCCAAAGCCGCGACTAAGGTTGCGATTGGCGCGGAGAAGACGGCCAGGAACGGGAGGCGATACCTGAGATAGGTTCCCAGCAGCAACGCTGTCTTGGCGTCAGCGACATAGCGGCGTAATTCGAAAAGTTCGACGAGAAGAAAGAGCGAGGAAAAGAGAAGGAAGAAGAGAAGCAACGAGGCGAGATAACGGAATCCGAGAAAACGCGAGAGACGGGTCATCTGTATCTCCAGAGAAGAAAATCGAGGATTCCAAGAACGAAGTAGGGGAGAAGTCCCGCAGTTATGGGAAGTCCGCGTGACACGATGAGGCTTTCACTTCCGAAGGAGAGGAGCCAATAGAAAAAATAGAAAAGGAGCCCGTAGCCGATAGCGCTGCTTCCCGTTCCTTTTCGGAGATGTCCTCCGCTCTGAGGAGCGGCGAGAGGAATGGCCGCGATAACGAAGAAGACGACGACAACCGCAAACCCGAACCGCCGGAGAATTTCGATTTGATCCTCCTTCTTGTAGCGGGAAAAGAGGACCGAAAAAGGCTGCCGCTTGGCATTGGGCGAGACATCGTGAGGAAGACTCAAGTTGACGGCGTAGGAATCGAAGGAGAGCAAGAGGGTCCGGGGTTCCTTTCGGGAAGAGAAATGATAGAGTGCCCCTTCTTCCAGCTCGAGGTGGACGAAAGAAGTGTCCGATTTCCACTGCCCGTTTCGCGCGACGAGAAAGTATCTGTCTCGCGCGCTCCTTTTGATATCCCCCCCCGGAAGAGCGGCAAAAAAACCACGGAAAGTCCGAGCCTCTTTATCCACCGTGGAGACACTGAAGAGGCGGGTACGAGACCTGAGGAACTGTCCCGGTTGAAGAGCCTGAAAGGGATCGATGCCGACGCCGAATCCGACCTTGTCCAACTCCCGGTAGGCCTTGGGAATAAGGAAGCCGTTGTTGAGGAGCGAGGCGCAGGCAAGGAGAAGGGCGAAGAGAAGCGCCGGCCTCATCCATTTTCGTCGCGGTATTCCCGCGGCCAACAAGGCGATGATTTCCCGATCCGTGAAGAGTCGGCCGTAGGTGAAAAGTGTGGCGATCAAGGCGGCCAGCGGAACGGTGTAGAGTAAACTGATGGGAAGCGTCCAAAGAAACAGTCCGAGGGTTTTTCCGAGATCGAGGGAACGCGCGATTGCCAGTTCGACGATGCGAAACATCTTGTGAAGGAGAAGGACTCCCACGCAGAGCGACAGGATGGCGGCCGTTGAATGCCACAGCGAGGACCAGATATGACGTTCAAAAGTTTTCATACGGAGATTCATAGTATAAACCCGGTTACACCTTATTGCCCCGCGCCTCTCGCGACAAGTGAGCTCGCTTTTCATTCCCCTTTTCCTTTTTCCGGAAGGGGAAGTGAGGAACGGATAACCGGACTCCTGTAAGTTGCATACGAGAAAAACAGAGAGAACACAGAGGACACGAAGAGGTCACAGAGAAGGATGGAAAGAATAAGACCGGCGAACGTCGTCTTTTGAAAGCGTAACACATGAAGAAAGGGCCTTTCCAGCGTGAAAGAACGGGAAGGAAGAAGCGAATGCGGGAAATCCGCGGGCCATTTCGGATCTCTTCCTTTTTTCATTTCATCCTCCGTGATCTCTGGTGTCTCTGTGGTGTGTTCCTTTTTTCGGGAACCTGCAGAACTTTGGCGGATAAGACCCCTTTCGCACTTCGCCTATGGACCGAGAAGCCTGTGCTTGGTAAATTGAGATTTCTGAAGCAGTGAAATGGAGACGTGGAAGAGAGATAGTTGAAATGGGGACGGAGTGATTTGACGACGTTTGAAGAGAGAGAATATCGAGGAGGAATCCGGCGAAAGATCTTAGGAGAGCCGATCTTCCTTTTTTTCCTGCTGCTTCTTCCCCTCGTTCCGGTGCGAGGGGAGTCGAACGATGGGCAACCTGCGGAGATGGGGAATTCGGTTGAGGATGCGGGATGGAGCGAGACGGCACGAACCTGGGAGGAAACGGCGCGCCGGCTCGAGGCGTTTGGAGACACGGAAGCGGTGAAGAAGGCGTTGGCGCAGGCCGCGCTGGCTTGGGAGAACGCCGGTCGAATCCGGGCCGAAAAGGCGGAAAAGACGCCGGAAAGAATCGACGAACTGGAAAAAACCATTGCCATTCTGGGAAGTGAGATCGAATCCTGGAGAAACGCGGCCCAAGCCTGGCGGGACGTTGCGGAGACGTGGCGCCGATTAGGCGACGAAGCCACGGCGAATCAGGCTCTTGGCCGTTCCAAGACCGCGTTGAAACGCGCCGTGGAACGGGAGTTGTTAAGAGAGCGGTACCAAGAGGCTCTGGCGCGGAAACGGCGCCTGATCATCAATCGGCCTGTTTCCGACCGGGTGAAGAGGGATTTGGTGGAACGTTGGGCCGAAGTGGCGCGTTCTTGGGAAGAAACGGCGCGGTCCTGGGAGGCTTCCGGGGACAGCAACAGGGCGACGGTGGCGCACTTGAAGGCCGAGGACGCGAGAAACCGAATTCGAGAGATCGATCCGACTCTTGATGAAGCGTGGTTTCAGAAGAACACGGGCTTGAGAGAGCGCGAGGTCGTTTCCGTGACGCGAAGAGAAATTGGGAGAGGGGCCGCGGGGGAGCAGCCACTGCGGAAAGAGAAACAAGGGAGGCAGGAAATCGTCAAGATTCCGGAATTGGAAGTACCGTTGCATCTTCCGCCGCAGTGGCTACTGGTTCGCGAGGAGCGCGAGATGGCGCGGCAGGCGCTTGTGTGGAGAGAAAACGCGCGCGCTTGGCATCAGACAGCGGCAACTCGAGCCCGGAGCGGGGACGGGAAGGGAGTCGAGGAAGCCGTCCGCGAAATGAAGAGAGCGGAGGCTCGGGCGAGGCGGTATGAAGAGGCGGTAAGGAAAGGGTACGCCGCGCGTGAAGTCAAGTTGGATGCCGAAGTCGCGGCTGCGCTGGGAACGGAACCGCGGACGGAGACCGACGTCTTAAAAACGCTGGACGCGGCGGCGAAGATTCGGAAGATTCCTCCCGCTCTGACGAGCGAAGTCGTCTCGATGGCCCCCCCGCCCGTTCCCGGTCAGGAGACCGCTCCGCAAAAGAAACGGGGGTTTTTCGATCTGGAAATCGGCGGCCCGCTTCCCTCGACGCTGACGATTCGAGGGCGGAAGGTGGTTTCGATCGATTACAGTGTGACACACTATCCGGAGCCGAATCCCAACCGTATCGGCGGGAACACGCAGTCCAATTTCTCCTTGAACCAGGAACTTCAGGTGGAGGTATTGGGACGCGTCGGGAAGGAAACGAATGACCACATCAACATCAATATCCGTTTCGACGATACGCAGAGAGGTGTCAATGCCGTGAACAACAGGGATATAGGCGTGGACTTCGTCGGGGTTCCTCATCACGCTTCTTGGGGGACGTACCAATACGATTTCGATTTCGGGGATATTTCGGTGTCCCTTCCGAACAGCCAGTTTGCGCTTTACAACAAGAGTCTCTTCGGAGCGAAGGGAAATTTGAATATCACGAACTTGAATTTGGGTCCGATCAGAGCGGACAAGGTTTCCCTGATCGCCTTCGGTTCTCAAACGAAGGGGGTATCGGCGTCGAAGGAGTTCACGTTATCGGGGGAGAGAGTGATCGAAGATATTCGGGATGTGGATTTCGCTCGAGACCGCTTTTTCCAGATCGAGCCGGATGCGTCTGAGGTACCGATTTCCGATGTGGTGGTTTATCGCGACGACCAGATCGGTTCGAATAACGAGGGAGCGTTGGTCTTTACGGCTTCTGGGTTCGGTCCGACAGCGGGGTTCAACCACACGGGAAACTGGAATCAACTGACCGCGGGGATCGATTATACGGTGAATCTCATTACCGGTGAGTTGGAGATGCTTACGTCGGTTTCCGCGAACGACGTCTTGGCGGTGTCCTACAAAGGCAAGACGAACGTCTTTGGCCAAGGCGGCCTTCCACCGCGTTTGATCCGTGTTCCGTCGGATACTTCCTCCGCGGTTCGCGCTCTTTTCCGTATCCACGAACTCCGCAACCGCTACGTCCTGAAACGACGGAGAATCAAGAAGGATGATCCGAATTTCGTCTTTGAGATTCGCGATCAATTGGGGTTCACCCAGACGGATAAGATCGGCGGTGTTCCCACGAGTTATCTTCAGATTTTCAATTTCGATCGAGACCGCGATGACAAACTCGATATCGAACTGATCGACTACGATTTTGGAGTCATACGCCTTCTGGATACGGCGCCCTTTGCAGGAACGGGAAACGCGGAAGTCGACAACGACGCGATCTACAATACGGACGATTTGAGCGATGTGACGAGCAAATACACGATCCATATCGAATATTCGTCGGATCAACCTCAAGAGATCTTTTCTCTGGGATTCGACATCATCAAGGGGTCCGATATCGTTTATGTGGACGGCGTGAAGGTGGAGCGGGATCGCGATTATTTTATCGATTACGAAGCGGGGGTGATAACGTTTTTGAATCGCTCTCTTCTGAAGCCGGAATCGAAGATTCGCGTGGATTACGAATTTCTTCCTTTCGGGGGACAAGTGGAGCAGACTTTGGCCGGCACGCGCCTTGACGTCGACGTGAATCCGAAACTGAGTTTTGGAACGACGCTTCTTTACAATTTTTCCGCTGAGGCGCGAGAAGTTCCGACGATTTTCGAGGACAAACCGACCAAAAGCGCTCTGGCGGAAGTGGATGCACGGATGGATATCGCAGGTCTCTTGCTGGGAATTCTGAATCGAAAGGGAGAGAGTTCGTTTCTCAACAAGGTTCAGGATAAATTCCGTCTCTCGGCTTCCGGCGAATATGCGTGGTCCGCATTGGAACCGAATACCTTCGGAAGTGCTCTGGTGGAAGATTTTGAGGCGATAGAGAATATTGTCTCCGCCGCCTTCGGTCCCACATCCTGGGGTTTGGGCTCTCGGTCTCCCGCGTTGAACACGGCTCTCGGCGGGCGAGGGGACGTGACAATGCAGTTGAACGACAACTTCGGACATCTGACGTTGGATCAGTTGACGGGAGATGAAAAACAAAGTTCGTTGCAATTCAATCTTTCCTTCGGCCCCGGTGACACGTGGGTCTCTGTTCAGCAAGCCTTTTCGTCGGCGGCGATCGATTTTTCGGATATGACGGCTTTGGAGTTTTTCGTCTCAGGGCTTCCGTCGGGGATGCGGGTCTTTGTCGATGTCGGGCTCGTCTCGGAAGACGCGGATGAGGACGGGATTCTCGACAGCGAAGACGTCGGGCTCGATGGGAAACCGGGGACGGGGGATGTGGGCGAGCAAAACGGTGTTTTGAACACGGGTGAGGATATCGGAATCGACATCGGGGGGACGATCTTCGGTCAAGGGAACGGATCGTTGACGACCGAGGATATGGATGGTGATTTCTTTCTCGATCAAAGAGAGGCGTTTTTTCAGTTCGCCGACTCCTCCACGGAATTGGAAACCCAAGTTATAACAGGAATCGATAATTCGCAGTGGACTCTTTTTCGGTATCCGTTTCGAAGCGGAATTGCGGTTGGAGACGCCGATTCGAAGGTGATAAAGCACGTCCGGCTCGTCTTCGTTCGTTCTCCCGATCGCGACACGAATGTCACTTTGTTCATCGATCAGTTGAATTTCCGCGGAAGCCGTTTTGTGGGAGCCGCGAATGACACGCGCCTTGCGATTCTCCCGAGAAACAATCTCAGCGACGCGAACTTCCTGGCGCCGAACCTGGGAGAGGTCTCGAAAGGAGACGATTCCGTCAAGGAACAGGCCCTGGCCCTGAAATGGGACTTGGCCGCCGGCGAGTCGATTACGGTGAAGCAGCCGCTTCAGAAGAAGATGGACATCAGCGATTACCAGAGATTGTCGTTCTTTCTGGCGGGAGATGCGCGGGGAGAGACCGTTTCGTTGTTTCTTGTCTCGGATGCCGATGACTATATCGAGATTCGTACGCGCGTTACGAACGGGACGGATCTTCGAAACGGGGCGGGGCCGATTTGGAATCGCTTGGATGTTCCCCTGGATCCGATCCAGACGGCCACCATCAGTAACATCCTCGGACGGGGGGATTCCGTGATCCGGCTTGTCGACGGGGGAGAGGAGATTTTCATCGTGGGGCGGCCGGAGATGGGGAGAAGTCCGAGTCTGGCGAATATCAACGAACTCTGGATCCGTATTCAGTCGGAAGACGTTGACTCAGGCGAAATTTGGATCGACGATATTTATGTGGCAGAGCCGAAGGAGCTGAGCGGTGCGGCCAGAACAGCGAGTTTTTCGACGGGATGGGGGGATCTTTGGAGCCTCAACGGTTCGTGGCGGGATGTTCCGGGAAAGTTTCGCGGAGTCGGATTCATCAACAACCCTCAAGCCAGTTCCTTCGACGAGATTTCCCAGGATGCGGTCTCCCTCCACGGCTCCATCGCCCTCCACCGGCTTCTTCCTGAACGCTGGAAGGTGAATTTGCCGCTGACGGCGAGCTGGAGCCGCTCGACGACGACGACGGATCCCAATCGGGTGGAGAATACCTTGAAATCGAATCTGGGAAAGACCCGAACCGAAAATCAAGCCTATACCCTCACGGCCCAAATCTGGAAATTTCCGTCCGTCAACCTTTCCTACGGACGGACGCTCAATACGGTCGACTTTCGAGCCGAGGATCGAACGGACAAGAATTCCAGTTTCCATGCCAGCACGGGTTATTCTTATGTCTTCCCCAGGAAGATTTTCGGCATCATTCCGACGGGCAAAAGTCTCTCCGTCAATTCGTCGTATTCCTACAGTCTTGCTCTTCGGAAAAGCCTATACGGGGCCGGATCGGGGCGCGCCAACGTCAGCGTGAATTCGCGAACCGCGAATCAGAATCTCAGCGTCGGAATCACCTCGCGCCCGATCAATCCTTTATCCCTTTCGTACAATTATACGACGGCTTTTCTGGACAGAAGGACTTTGATCGCTTCCGAGCGCTGGAAGGGAATTACGAGCCGCTCTCATTCGGTCACGTCGAATCTGAACCTGCCGACGTTTTTCGGCTTTTCCCCGGGAGTGACCTTTACGGGGAGGTACAACGAGAATTTCAATCGTGCGACCTTCGGCGGGAAAAACAAAGACGCGGCCTTGGGCGGGGATTTCCGGGTCAGCGTCGGCATCAATCCCTCCGTCTGGACGAAACTCCTTTCCTTTTTGACCGTGAATTACAACTATTCCCTCTCCTCGAATGCCTCTTACCGCCAACTCGATCCCGGAACCAATTTTGGGGCGCTTTTCGGAGATTATGTCGGAGAACGGGTGTTTCCGTGGGGGTCAAGCAAGAGGATCGGGAAGGATGCCATCGGTGTCGCGGCCTTTCGAACCAGCGGCTCCACGAATATTACCCATTCGATTTCCGGTGGTATCAAGACCTTCCGCTGGTTGCAGACGTCGTATTCGACGAGTCTTTCGCGAAATGAGGTCGCCTCGCTCTCGACTCTGTCGATCACGGATGGTTTACAGGCCACCTTGAACTCGCGAATGAATGTCAAAGAGGCCATCCCCTGGTTCCCGCTCAAATTTCGTTCTTCTTATCTGACCGGCGCCGTCAGTTACGGCCAGTCCGAAAACGCGGCCTCCCGAACGGTCAATATCTCTCCAAGTATGAATTGGAACATTCAGTGGACAGACGCTCTCAACACAACTTTCACCTTGGGGTGGAATCGCTCTTCCAATCTGCAGTTCCTCAATCCTCAAGCAAAGACCATAAATACATCGCTGACACCGGCGATGAATTTCACGTATTACTTCGATTTGCCCGAATACCTCCAAAAATCCGCGCTCGGTAAGTTCACGGATATCCAGCGCCGGGTTCAGTTGTCGGGAGGTATCAACGGAAGCGTGAGAAAATCGCTTCGGGGAGGTTTAAAAACGCAGGATCAGAATACCTTGGGGTTCAATCTCGGCCTGGGTTATCGGATCTCTTCGAATCTTGAAATGTCCGCATCCGGAAACGGAAGTTGGTTCAGCGACCGCCTTGAACGCCTCAACGATCGTATCACCTTTGGAGGAAACGCCCGAGTTGAATGGCGGTTCTGATGTGAGCGCACGGGAAACTCCCAAAAGGGGAAAGGCGCCGACTGAGGTTTTGTTGGAGGGACTGGGGAGATTCCTGGCTTCTGTGCGCGAATATCGCGACGCCGTTACGCGGGGGGAAGCACCCAAGGAAGCGGTGTTGCGGGAGATGGACGAAGGGTTCGAGAGACTTACGGAGTCCGCTTTTCTGCTTTCGAATATTCGGCATGAGGCGTTCCGGGGTATGGAGGAGCTGGAACGCGTTCGGAGACGGCTGGCGGAGGAACTCCATGACGGCCCGGCGCAGACGGCAGCCTCGATCTTTCGGAAGATCGAGATTCTGGGTCGAATGTTGGATCAGAAAAGACCGAACGCCGAACGATCGAAAGAATGTTTGAACGATCTTTTGAAGGACGTGCGGTATCTCATTAAGCAGATCCGCGAGGTGATGTACGATCTCTATCCGACGGAGCTCGAGGTTCTCGGCTTGGAAGCGGCGATTCGAACCTATTCGAAACGGCTCGTGGCCGGAAAGAATATCGATATTACAGTAAACCTTTCAGCATTGCCGCGAATGTCATCGGAGGAAAAACGACAGTTGTTTCGGATTCTTCAGGAGGCGGTCACGAATGCCGTAAGGCATTCCGAATGTCAATATATCAAAATTTTTCAGAGGCAAAGACCGGTTTCCAGTCACCTTATCGAGGTAGCGGTTGTTGTTGAGGATGACGGGATAGGGGGAGTGAGGCAGGATGGAATTTCGGAGGAGGACCAGTTTTTTTCGGGGCATTACGGGATTCGATCGATGACGGCGCGGGCGGAAATCTTGGGGGGGCGGCTCGTGATCGAATCGGGCGAAAACGGCCGAGGAACAAGGGTAAAGATATTGATAAACAAGGAGTTAGAGTAAATTCGGATGGATCACTTCACTTCGGTTAATGGTTGTGTTGGGGGCAGGAGCCACTCACCGGGGTTCCTTCGGGCGAATTCGAAATCAACGAGGCATTGGCGAAAGTGAAAATTAATACGAAAGTCACCCTTGACTTTTCGGGTATTCCGAGGCTAAATAAAAGTTGTGCTTGCAGCGGCACAATTGCAAATGGGGAGAGGTGATGTCAAAACCGGGTGGGCTCGAGAGGAATCGTTCTGAGGAGAAGCGAGAAGCAGCGCAGGGTCTGGTTGAATACGCGCTGATCTTGGGATTGATGTCCGTGCTTGTCTTGACGGTTTTTGTAATGTTCAACAGCATTGCGGATATCGGCCGTGATTCTTCCGGAACGCTCTCGACGGAAGGAGTCGGGAGAGCCAAGGCGTCGTTATCGGCGGGAGTTTACTGATGCCTGCCGGGACGGGCGGCGGTTGCTTGAAACGGTAAACAAATGGCGCTGAGGCGCCGAAAGGTATATTTGATAGGCTTTTGGTAAATTGAAGGAAAGGAGGTGAAGAGGAGAGATGATCGACATTCGCGAGATTACGGAAGAGTCCGGTCAGGGAATGGTTGAATACGGGCTGATCATCGGCTTGATCGCCATTATCGTCATCGCGGTTTTCGTCGCTTTGGGCGGCCCCCTGAAGACGATGTTCCAGGATGCCGTTTCGACAGACACGATGGGCAAGAACCAGGCGGCTCTTTCGGCTGGTATCTACTGAGTTTGACTGTAACAATGGGGGATTGAGATCCCTTTGCTACTGAAGAAAGAAAAGGAAAATGACCTTTTGGCCCGCCGGTTTTCCGGCGGGCCTTTTGTTTCTCTTCATCTCTTTTTTGATTGCAATCAGCACTTTCTCAAGTGCGGCACGTGGAAAAATTTTTTCGAATATTCTGTTGACAAACGTTTTTAATTTGAGCAAAAATCTAAATTAAGCAAACGCTTGCATTGTCCGGCGATGGGAAAGCGTGAAAGTGAAGGAAAACGTGAAATACTTGAGGGAGTCGGACAGGCGAGATGAAAAACTGGCAACACAGGACTTCGAGCGGTGAAAATTAGCCCTTTCAAGGGGAAGGAATTGGAGGAGGAAATGATGCGGAATATCGGTTTGGGGAAGCGGTTGCGAGTGCTCTTTGGAATATCCGGATTGGCGCTGACTTTGATTTTCGCTCTTGGCGGATGCGGAAAGGGGAAGAAGGAGGCTACACCCGGGAACGGGGAAGTCTCGGCGGCCAAGACTGCGGAATCGCCTTCGGTTCCGAAGGAAAAGGAACCATCGGTCGAGGAGTTGGTCGCGGAGGCGCCGCCGGAAGAAGAGTCAACGGGGCCCTCGACAAGCACCGGGGAAGGGTTCTCTGCTCCCGTTGGGGGACCGGTATTCTACGTCTACAAGGATGCCGAATATTCCGGAAATCATTATATCCCTTCCGGATGGATGGGGGATGCTTCGGCTGTCAGTGTGGAACCGGATTACGCGGAAGACAAATACAGGGGCACGACGTGTATGCGATGGGAATATGATCTGACGAAGAAACAGCAAGGTTGGGCCGGGGTCTTTTGGCAGAATCCGGAAGGAAACTGGGACGGAAACATACCGGATGCGGGTTTTAACCTTTCCGGAGCGAAAGCCGTGAAATTCGCGGTGCGGGGGGAGGTCGGGGGCGAGGTCGTTAATTTCGGATTGGGCGGGCTTGCGAGTGGAAAGTATCCTGACACGGTGAAGAAGGAGAAGAAGGGTCTGAAACTATCGAAGGAGTGGCGCGATGTGACGATTCCTCTGGAAGGGCTCGATCTTCGCCGGGTGACGTTCGGATTCATGTGGACGGTCGATTCCAGCAAGAATTCCGGACGAAAAAAAGTGGTTTTTTATCTGGATGAAATACGTTACGAGTATTAATGTTTTCCGCGGGCGCTCTTTTTGTTACACTTGATACGTTCGCCTCAGCGGCGACCGAGGTTTCCGCTTGCGCGGGAAACTCGGTGCGGTGTTTCTAAAATGTGTCCTCCTGCTTGGGTTTGGGGTCGGAGGTTGGCTTGCGGATGAACGTCCGCCGGACTCCTCCACCCCACTTTTTTTTCTCTCCTTCCAACGAAAATTTTTCAGAGGAGAACGGTGATTATTTTTTAGAGAGCGATGGTACGTTTCGCATTCGGGATTTCGATCGGAAACCGCCGTTCGCCTCGTTTCTGCCGGGAGTTGCGGGGGAGTGCGGTCGCCCTCTTTGGTGTTTTTATGTCAATCGCGGCCAGGCCGTTGTCAGCGCGGGGGTGGGGACGAAGGACGGCGCTTTTTTAGAATTCGAGCCGGCAAACAAGGCCTTTGCCGTCGTGTCCCAACGGGGGTTTCGGACATTTATCCGGGAAGAAGAGACAGGGTTTTGGGAGCCGTTTGCGCCGAGAAGAAATTGTGACCCAGTCCTGACGCGTTGGATGGAGATTCGGCCGTGGGAAGTTTCCTTAAGAGAGGAAAATCAGCGATGTGGCTGGCATATCTCTTTAACGTATTACACGATTCCGCAAGCCCCATTTCCGGGGCTGGTTCGGAAAGTGACCCTTCAGAATCTGTACGGATCTGATCGGCGGATCCATGTTCTCGACGGCCTCCCCGTTCTGATTCCGTACGGAGCCAAGGCGATTCTGACCCAGACAATGGCCCGCACCCTGGAAGCCTTTTTCGAAGTGGAGAATTTGGAAGAAGGTATGCCGTTCTTCCGCTTGAGGATTATCCCTGATGACAAACCCCTCGTGCGAAAAGTTCGGGGAGGCTTCTTTGCTTCTTCCGGCCGCTTGCGAAAGAGCGAAGGTTGGATCGTTGATCCGCAGGAGGTGTTTGGACGGGATACTTCCCTTTCCCTTCCCGACGTGTTTCTCGAAGGGAATTCCCGGCCGACGCGGAAGTATTTGGGAAACACGACGCCGTCCGCTTTTCTCTTCCTCCGGCGGAAGGTTCCCGCGCGAGAGAAAACGGTCTGGTATGAGGTGTTCGGGTGGTTACCGGAAAAACGTCTGCTCGACCTGGCGCGAAAAACGTTAAGCGCTCGAGCCTATTTTGAGCGGGCCCGCGAGAAAAACGCGGCGTTGGTTGCGGAGATTGGGCGAAATTGCGCCACATGTTCCGGAGATATTCGGTTCGATTTCTATGCCCGTCAAAATTTTCTCGACAATGTGCTCCGAGGGGGACTTGCGATTCCCGTGGCGAAGGGCGCGAAGGAACAAGAGAAGGTTCTTCATCTTTATTCCCGAAAACACGGGGATCTCGAACGGGACTACAACGATTTCCTCTTGGAGCCGACGTATTGTTCCCAGGGGAACGGGAACTACCGGGACGTGTGTCAGAACCGGAGAAACGACGTTTTCTTTGAACCGGCGGCGGGACTCGAGAACATCCGTCTCTTCGTCGATCTTCTTCAGATCGACGGGTGGAATCCTCTTGTCATCGAGCCGGTTCGTTATCGCTGGTCCCGCAGGCCGAAGCAGATCGAAAAAGTTCTTCCTTCCCGATGCCGGTTACGAAAAAAGGAAGGGGAGCGGCTGAAGAATCTTTTGAAGCGCTCGTTTCGGCCCGCGGAGGTAGTCGCATGGGCATGGGAGGTTTTCGGAGGAGATCGTGGGAAAGCCTGGCGTCTGGCACGGGAGATTCTGAAGGAATGCGAACCCGAGATCTCGGCGAAGTTCGGGGACGGATATTGGGTGGACCATTGGACTTATGTATTGGATCTGATCGAGAATTATCTGCTCTTCTTTCCCGAGCGAAAGAGGGAATTGCTCTTTGCTCGTTCGATTTACCGTTTTTACCGGCCGGAATTTCGAGTGCTGCCGCGTTCCGAAACCTTAGTCTTTTCCGCGGCGGCGTGTGATGTCCGCCGGGCGCCCGCGGTGAAAAAAGAGAACGAGAGCGCATCGAGATCGGGATGGCTTGAAGTGACGGGGGCTGATGGAAAACGTCACGTTTTGGAAGTCAATCTATTTGCAAAACTCCTGACGGTGGTTCTCAACAAACTCTGTTCCTTGGACCCTCAGGGCCGAGGAATCGAAATGGCGGCCGATAAACCGGGTTGGAACGACGCGATGAACGGACTTCCGGCTTTGTTGGGATCAAGTGTTGCGGAAGGCTTTGAACTCCTACGATGGATACGATTCCTCTGCGCGGAACTGGAAGCCACATCATTCGAGGGGGTATCCCTTCCGTTCTTTATCGCGGATTTCGCCGAGCAGGTCTTCGAAATGGTGATGACGAAGAGAGAGAAATTTGTCTTTTGGAATGAAAGCCACACATTACGTGAGGCATTCTTGAACCGAATGGAGGGAAAAGTTCCCGCGCGCTTCCGTGTGATCGAGCGGAAAAAGTTGTTGGAGGGACTTGCGGCGGCGGAACAAATGATGAATCGAAATCTTCGAACGGCATTCCGGAGAACGGATGGTTTACCCCATACCTACTTCCGCCAGAACGTGACGCGATTCGAGTATAAGAAACAGGGAAAGAAACGATTGCGCCACGAATCGGGGGACTTCCTCGTGGAGCCGAAGGGATTTCGGGCCGTTCCGTTACCGTTGTTTCTCGAAGGAGCCGTCCGGGCGATGCGAACCTTTCCTCGAAAGGCTCGGCAAATCCACCGAGCGCTCTTGAAAAGTCCACTCTATGATCGGAAATTGGGAATGTTTCGGTTGAATGAGTCGTTGCAAAAAGAACCTTTGGAAATCGGAAGAGCGAGAACGTTTCGTCGAGGGTGGTTGGAGAATGAGACGATCTGGTTGCATATGGAATACAAATACCTCCTCGAACTTCTTCGCGCCGGGTTATACGAGGAATTCTTTTCTTGCTGGAGAAGGGCGGGGATTCCGAACCAGGATCCGGCGCGTTACGGAAGAAGTATTCTCGAAAATTCCTCCTTTTTGGCTTCCAGTGTCGTTGAAGATGCGGATTTGGTCGGAAGGGGATTCGTCGCCAGGCTCAGCGGTTCCACGGCGGAATTTATCAGCATTTGGCTCTTTTTAATGTTGGGACCGCGACCGTTTTCGGTCGATGATCACGGCCTGTTGCAGTGCCGCTTTTCACCGATCCTGAAGAAGGATTTTTTTCTGATTCGTGCTGGAGAGTTGGAGACACCGAAGGGGCGGATTCGCGTTCCCGTAAACTCGTGCGCGTTTCTTTTTCGCGGAAGGGTTCCCGTGATTTACAATAATCCTCTAAGGATAGATACCTGGAAGGCGCGGATCGAAAGAGTTGTCGTCGAGGGAAACGAGGGAGAAAAGTATGCGAGCAGCTCTGGTTTCATAACAGGGAGATGGGCGGAATGCGTACGAAGGGGAGAGGTGGGGAGGATCGAGGTTGATTTTGGGAAGGGAAGAGGTATAAGGGGGCCACTATGAAGCAAGTCCGATTCGGGATGGTTTTTGGGGGGATTTTGGCCTTGCTTTGTCTGACGTCCGGCGTTGTTCCGGAAAGTGCCGCCGCCGAACCCTTGACGATCCGCATCTGGATGATGGGATTCCCCTACGAAGATCGAACAGTGGACGGCGTCGAATACATCGGCATCCATTCGCTT
>RFFU01000020.1 GCA_003697085.1 Candidatus Hydrogenedentota bacterium | reverse complement strand
ATTGGAGACGGTCATCTTGTGAATTTCGGCCTCGAAGAGCGCCGCTTTCACGTCCGGCAGTTTCTCGGGTTTGATAACAGCAATGACGAGTTTCATCTTTTCCTTCTCCTTTCCGTTATTTCGTCAGGAAGGATTCGAAATCGGGATACGCTTCCATGGCATGCTCGCCGATATCGAGTCCCAGGATTTCCTCTTCACGGCTGACGCGCAATCCGAGGGTTTTGCGGATGAGCAAGAAGAGTGCGGTTGCCGCAAGGGAGGTAAAGAGGCCCACGGCGAGGATCCCCTTGATTTGGGCGATCAGTTGAGCAATCCCGGCCTTTTCGCCGAAGAGTCCGACAGCCAGCGTTCCCCAGATGCCGCAAACGAGATGGACGGAGATGGCACCGACGGGATCGTCCACCTTGATCTTGTCGAAGAAGAGGACGGAAAAGACGACGATGGCTCCCGCCAGAAGTCCGATGATCATGGCTTCATTGGGTGACATGAGATCGGCTCCGGCGGTGATGCCGACCAATCCGGCCAGGATACCGTTGAGGACCATCGAAAGGTCCGGGCTCTTCAGAACGGCGGCCGCCGTGATTCCCGCTCCCACGGCTCCGGCGGCTCCCGCAAGCGACGTTGTCACCAAAACGAGTGAGGTCTTCGCCGGATCGGCGCTGAGGACGCTTCCGCCGTTGAATCCGAACCAGCCCAACCAGAGGAGAAAGACGCCGATCGTGGCCAAGGGCATATTGTGTCCGGGAATCGGTTTGACGTCCCCATTGTATTTCCCGAGGCGCGGACCGAGAATGACGGCGCCGACGAGCGCGGCCCAGCCTCCGACGGAATGAACCAGGGTGCTTCCGGCGAAATCGTGAAATCCCGCCGCGTCCAAGGCTCCTCCGCCCCATTTCCACATTCCCGTGATCGGATAACAAAATCCAACGAAGATCGTCGCAAAGACGAGGAAGGGAAGGAGCTTGATGCGTTCCGCGACGGCTCCCGACACAATGGTGGCGGCCGTCGCCGCAAACATCGCCTGGAAGAGGAAATCGGTCCAGTAGGTGTAACCGCCGGCGGCGTAATCAGGAGTCAAACCGTTGGCGGGGAGGGAGAGGCCGAAACCGGAGAAACCGAACCACTTTCCGGCGAACTGGCTTCCCGGATACATAAGGTTGAAGCCGATAATCGCGTACGTCAGTAAACCGATGCAGGGAATGATGCTGTTCTTGAAGAGAATATTGACCGTGTTCTTGCTTCGCGTGAAACCCGTTTCCACGGTGGCAAAGCCCAGATGCATAATAAAGACAAGCCCTGTCGAGACCATCATCCAGATGTTGTTGGCCGTAAAGAGGGCCTGAGTGGCGGTGACGCCGGAGACCTCTCCTGCTCGAGAAGGAACAGAAGGCAAAAAGAGGAGGGCGCAAAGAAGAAAGTACCGGTTTTTTACGAAGCCATTTGCAAAACCTCGTGACGGCGAATCATGTTTCCAGAAAAGCATCGTTGTTTAACTCCTTTCCTCGGATTCCTGAGAGAGATTGAGATCGGACTCCTCACCGGTCTTCGGTTTTCCCTCATTCGGCGGAAAGACGCAACAAGACGTTTTCGTTTCCTTGTATTCATCCTTGTTGTCTTTTCCTCGGGCGCCGTCCCTCAACGGTCTCCAAAAAAGAGGAACCCGTTTCAAAAGGTCGAACGAGAACCCGAGCAAGACGGAGCCGATGGAAATTTTTTACCGAACCACTTCGATTACCGGACCAGAGCCGTCACGGTCAAAATGAAGCAAAGGGTATGCCCGGATGGAAAATAAAGAGATAAGCCACAGCGACCGAGAGAAGGATTCAAGAAGAATCGGCAAGACGATTAAAAATGACCGGAGAAGGGCGAAAGAATATGGCTGGAGCCAAGGAACCCCGCATAAGATGCGATTCTCGCTCCATTCTTTTCCGTTTCGGGGTGGAGCGCAGGGGAGATTTGCTCCTTCCCAAACGAAAATCGAAGGCGGGTTATTCTTATTCGAGTAGATCCTGGGCGATCTCGGGGTGGCGAATCAACCCGCCCGAGGAGCCGGTTTTGACCGCAAGATAGGAACCGAAGAGAAGCAGAAAGCCGAGAAGAACGAGAAGGCCCTGAGAGAGGGAGTCGGTTCCTTCCGCGCCGCGGAGCCTTCGAACGAATTCGATCAGGGAGATCAAACCCACCAGAGCCATAATCCCCGCGAACGGTTCGGCGTATTTTTCATGTTCCTTGATCGTGTCCTCGACATATTCCTCCGGGATATTGGGGACCTTTTCGAGAACGTCTTCGGCTTCCTCGCCGGAAAAATACGCAACCCCCGCGCCGAGCGACGCGACGACGAGTAAAAGAAGCGCCGTGTTCTGGACCGTCCGATCCTTACGGAAGAAACCGACCAAAAGGATTACTGTTCCAAAAGCCAGACCAAGTATGGGAAGATGATTGAAGACCAGATGGATGTGTGCGGGATTCATTCCACCCTCCTATTGTCTCTTTATCTCACCGAGAGATTTTGATTTTATAAAGATTTTTATAGGTTTTTGGCGGACATTACCAAGAGTTTTTTCGTTATTTTTTATGGATGGAGCGGGCAATTCGCCGCCACCTTGTCCTTTGGGGTTCGGAGAGTCGCATATTCGATTTCGATACAGCGTGGTATCGCGCGGCGGAGCCGAGAGACGCTTATGGGGAAGTGGTCCCCTGGGGGCTTCTTCACCGGGCGTCTTCTCCTTTTTCGATTCTTCTCGACAGGAACGCCCGCGTTCTTGGGGAACGGCCGTTTGGAAGGGCCTTCAATCAGTTTGCGCGGCCGGCACGAACGAAGTTCCGCTTTCGAGCAATGAGAAGAGGGCGGATCGGAAGGCGTTGGATGTTCCGATGATACCCGTTCGCGTTTTGGGCTTTCTTTGATTAAAGAGTGGTTGGGAGCGATCCAGGAGACAGACCGTTCCTCCGGCGGCGCGAAGAACGGCGGTTCCCCCGGCGATGTCCCATTCCGAGCGGGGTTGACGCGTGACGACGGCATCCGCCTCGCCGGCCGCGACACGACAGAGTTTATGGGCGATGGAGCCGAAGGGCTCGAGACGGAACGTTTTCGCGTAGTCGTTCCAGAAACCTTTCTTCGTTTCGGTTCGAGAGACCAGAAGGCGGGGAGGGGTAGAAGGCTCGGAAGTGGGAACGAGAGGGGCCCCGTTCCGCGTGGCCTGATGCTCGAGAAGATTTCCAAGATAGAGGACGTCCGTCGTGGGCTGATATACCGCGCCGAAGATCACGTTTCCTTCCACGGCGAGTCCGATCGAGATGACATATTCCGGAAGCCCGATGATGAATTCCTTGGTTCCGTCGATCGGATCGACGATCCAAACGCGTTCCTTGCCGAGACGTTTCTCGGAGTCGGCCGTTTCCTCGGAGAGCCAGCCGTCGTCGGGGAAGGCTTCGCGGATCAACCCCCTGAGAATCGTGTCGGCCTCGAGGTCGGCCTTCGTGACGGGATTGTCCGCGGATTTCTCGCGAACCCCCATCTCCCGCTTTCCCGCGCCGAAATACCGTTCCGTGGTTCTTCCCGCTTCGCGAAGGGCCTCCACGACGACCTGCGTTTCCCGCTCCAGATTCATTCAGGGCTCACATGACATATTTGGAAACGGCTTTCGGATCGACCTTTTCGAGGAGTTGGCGGTATTGTTCGTCGCGAATGTCGCGGAAGAATTCCTCGATGGTTTCGCTGCTCTCGCAAAGGTCGGTTCGTACGAAGATGGGGACCTTGAGCCGCACGGCGGCGGCGATGGCATCGCTGGGGCGGGAATCGACATGGAAGAGATTTCGGTCCCGCTGGAATTCCAGGGCGCCGAAGAAGGTTCCGTCACGCATAGAATGAATTCTAACGCATTTGAGCGGTGTCCCGAGAGCGCGAATCACGGAGGCAAGGAGGTCATGGGTCATGGGGCGGGGAAGAGTGTGCTTTTCCAAAGCGAGAACGATCGCGGTCGCTTCGAAGATGCCGATCCAGATTGGAAGCACTAGAGTTTCATCGAGGCTCTCCAGGAAGACCACCGGAGACTCGGAACGGGGATCGAGGATGAGTGTCTTGACCGTGACCTCGGTCCAGGAGGTCTTCTCGACGACGGGAGCGGATTCCCGGAGAGGGTGGGTCGTCATTTCCCTCTCCTCGGCCGGAACGAGAAGGCCGGCTCGTGCTTTCCGACCGCGGTGAAGACGATCCGCACATTCCGCTTTGGTTTCGTGATGACAACATCCTCGATTCGCGGAGCCTGCAGGATGACGCCAGGGAAGACCGTTCCCTCCACCTCCGCGACGATCTTGACGTCGCGGCGTACGATTTGTTTGAGCAGTTCCCGTTCCTCCGCTTCCAGTGTTTCAATCCGCTCTTTTATCTTCGGGAACGAAGCGCAGGATTTGGTGATCAACATGATCTTTGCCTTGTTCTTTTCGGGATCTTCGAGCGCAAGGCGGCGCATTTCGGCCAGAGATTCGCGCATCGTGTCCCGCTCTTTCCTCAATTCCTCGAGAAGCGGCGTGATTTCCTCGAGGCGTGCTTCGGCGTCCGCGGTAACCCAATCCCCGAAATAGACTCGGGTCTTGGGATTGCTTTCGGAGCCGAGTTGGCGGCAGTTGAGGCGTTCGAAGAACGAGAGTTCGCCTCCCATAATAACCCCGGGTGCGCCGGTGAGGCGCAGTGAGGTTCGGGTTCGCACGCGGCTGTGATAGATATGTTCGACGACCTCAATTTCTTCCTGAGCCTCGACGGTGCAGTTTTCAAGAAAGGGGGCCTTGACGGCGCGGGCCGCGCGCACCACGCCTTTGTTCTGGCCCTTGATGCCGCTGCGCAGAACCACGGATCCCTGGTGACTTATGACTTCGGCTCCTTCAACCATTCCGTGGATCAAGATATCGCCTTTCGCCACCACTTGGAAGCCCTCGCGGACTCCGCCGCGTACCTCGCAATTTCCGATACAAAAGAGATTGCCGGTGGAGAGATCGACGTTCTTTCCGAGAACGAAGGTTTCGTCCACGTGGAGTAGAATCCGGCCTGGAGGCACGCGTTCGAACTTCAAGTGGCCGTCGATCAGTGAGACGATCTTTCGGCCGTCCGGGGTGACGGCGACGTTACGGCCGACGGGGAGCTCCGGTTCCTTGACGGGCGGCGGCGGGACCTCGATCCCCTTGACGTTCTTTCCCGGAAGCCCCGGCATTGCGGGCACGACCTCGGCCAGCAGTTGCCCCTTGACGACGTTCTTGACGATCTGCAGATCCTTGTAATCCACGCGCCCGTCGCCGATCTCCCGCGGCGTGCGTTTCGTCATCTCGACGGAGAAGGTGATCGAACCGTCGCAACCCGGTTTCGGTTTTGTTCCCCGCGCCACGGCGATCTCCTTTCGAAAAGGGCCCTCCGCGGCCGCCCGAACGGCATCTTCGTCGATACCGTATTTGACGCCGGCTTGAGCGAGCGCGTGCAGGATTTCGGCTTCGGTCGGGGGGCGGTCTTCTTCCCCCGGAAATGTTTCGACGAACGCGGTCATAAAATCGGCGTCGAAACGGACGCGAACCGGATTACGCGAAGCCAAGAAAACGCCTGCCGGCCGCCTCGAGAATGTCGGCGCGTTCGGCGGTCGATTCCAGATAGAAGCGGATGACCGGTTCCGTTCCGGAAAAACGGAACATCACCCAACTTCCGTCTTCCAAGATGTATTTGTCTCCATCGAGGGTAATGTGTTCGAGAATCTTTCGTTCCGCGAACTCGCTGGGAGGATCTCCCGTCCGCGCCAGAAGCGCGTCGCGCTCTTCCGGCTCGAACGGAAAATTGACCCGACGCGAAACGACGTCCACCGTTTCCTTTTTGAGTCTGTCGAGGATCGAAGCGAGCGGTTCCTTCCGGACAGCCACCATTTCGGCCGCAAGAAGCGTCGCCAGAATCCCATCCTTCTCGGGGACGTGGCCGCGAATCGTCAAACCGCCCGATTCCTCACCCCCGATTACGAACTCCTCCGGCGCTTTTTCCATCTCCTGTGCAATCCATTTGAATCCGACGGGGACCTCAACAATGGTACAGCCGTGTTTCTGAGCCACGGCATCGACAAAATGACTTGTGGCAACCGTCCGCACCACCGTTCCTTTCCAGCCGCGGCTGGTCGCCAGGTGATCGAGCAGAAGCGCGAGAACCTCGTTGGCGTTGGGCGAAACACCGTTCGGAGCGAAGACGGCGAAACGATCCGCGTCTCCGTCGGTGCAGAGGCCCAAGTCGAAGGAGCCGCTTTCAAGGCGATCGAGAAAATCCGGAACGTACCCCGGCGCCGGTTCCGGGGGATAGCCACCGAAGAGGGGATCGGGATGGTTGTTCATTACCTCGATCGGGCAACCGGCTTCCGTAAGGAGAGCATCGAGGTAATCGCGGGACGTTCCATAGAGGCAGTTCACCAGGATGCGAATGCCGCTCTTGTGGATCGCCTCGAGGTCGATCAACTCGCCAATACGTTTCTTGTACGGTCCCCGGGGATCGAATTTTTCGTCGGGAATGGCGCCGAGTGGGATCGGGGCACCCTTTCGTTGGAGTTCCGCGATGCGCCTCTCGAGCGCCGAGGTCAGTTCCTTCGGAGCGGGGCCCCCGCTGGCCGGAGAAAACTTGAGCCCCTGATATTCAGGCGGATTGTGGCTGGCGGTGAAGTTGATGGCCCCGTCGGCCCCCCGGCGGATCACCTCGAACGCCGCCACCGGTGTCGGGGTGTCACGGTTCGTCAAAAGGGGGGTCAGACCGGCTCCTGCGAGCACCCGCGCGGCCGTCAAGGCGAACCGATCACCAAGAAAACGCGTGTCGTGTGTGACGATGACGCCGTTGCCGCCCGTCCCCTGTTCCACTAACTCCTCGGCGATCGCACGAACGACGATCCGTACATTTTCAAACGTGAACCCTTCGGCGAGAACGGCGCGCCATCCCGAGGTTCCGAAGGTGATTGCTCTTTTGTTCATCGTCTTCCCACGGCTCCTTTCACGACCAGGGCGGAGAATCTTCTCTCCGTGACGATTATACTTGATTCGCGGGATTTGCAAATTGCTTCCGTGGGGCGAGTCCACGATACATTGAAGGCGGAGGGAAATCTCCGTCGGTGAGTTTGCCTGGGAGCGCAGGCATCTTGCGTGCAAAAACGGGTTCGCCGAGGTTTTTCTTTCGGCCGGGCCGAACCCGCGAGGGTGGTCCGTTCGGGAGGCGCTGCCCGGCAAATGGCGACCGTTTTTCGCCGTGCGCCTTTTCCGCGGAGAAAAGACTTGTCGGTAGGATCGGGGACGCGATAATAGAAGGGAGGCGGAGAGAAGCGGAGAACGGTGAGATTCTCTGGGAATCGTCCGGAGACGTTGGAAATGAGGGGAGAACGGGAAAATATGAGCAGACGCTGTCAGGAGGAGGGGCGAGGGATTTTCCAGGAGAGAGAAAAAGGGGAAAGGGCGGGCGGGGGACACTTGGTACGATGCCTTGTCGTATGCTGTGTCGCACTTGGGCTTTTCGGTTGCGAGACAGCCCAGGTAACCCTGCCGGCCTATGTGCGTAGCATCGCAATTCCGACATTCATCAATCGAACGGATCGGCCCGGTCTGGAATTGGATGTGACGCAGAGGGTGCTTCACGAATTTATGTCCACGAGCGAGGTGGCCGTCACACCGGACCCTTCGAAGGCGGACGCCGTGATTCGGGGAGAAGTCTACGGGTATCGCCGAATACCGATTTCCTGGGATCAGACGAATCGGATCGTGCAGTACAAGATTCAGATATTGGCTCGGGTGTCCTTCGAGGACCGGTTGGCGAAGAAAATTGCCTGGCAGGAGGACGTCGACGGCGTAACAACGTATTCTCTTCTCGCGACGCCTCCGGAAACCGAGGAGCAGGCGATTTTTGACGCCGCCGACGAATTGGCGCGCGATGTCTTCTTTCTTGTCTTCGAGGAACGTCAGTATACGGAGGACGACCTTCTCTTTTCGGACGTCCGAAATCCAAACGAAGTGACGCCGGGCGAGGTGGAGCGGCGCTGAGGGAGGCGGCGCGGTTTCTTCTTCCGGGAAGGACGGAGGTCTGGTTTCGGCCCGGAAGCGAGGCCAAATTTGGCCGCGCCCGATTGTTGGCTGGCGATGATACCGTGTGGGCGGGGGAAGTCCGAAAGAGGCTGCTCCGGGAACATTTCGACGGTCCGGTGGAACCGGGAGCACTGGCGTTTTTCAATGCCGGAGCGGATGACCCCGCGGCTCTGGAGAATTCTCTGGAATCCTTGTCTCTTTTCTCTAGGCGCCGCGCCGTTGTCATTTACGAAGCGGAAAAACTGACGAAAAAACGTTTCCCGGATTTCGCCGAACGACTCAAAGATCTGGAGGAAGATATTCTCGTGGTTCTTCTTACGGAAAAGAGCGAACGCGAATTGTCGGGGCTGGAGTGGGTGGAGGCCCTGGCGCGACGCGGCGCGGCAGCCTTCTTTCCAGCACCGAGAAATGACCGCGCGGCGGAAGAATGGGTGGCGGGGTTTTGTGCGCGGAGGAAGATTCGGATCGAAAGAGCAGCGGTGCGAAAGATTGTTGAGGAGATAGGGCACGAGCCATGGGAACTCGCCGCGGAAATCCTCAAGACGGCCTTCGCCGTCGAGGGAGGGATTCACGTTCGCGATGTTCAGGAGTACATCGAGCCGCATCGGAAGAGAGGAGCCTTCGAATGGGCCGAAGCGGTGATGGCGGGTTCCGATCGTGCGCTTTCCTTGGCCGCACAAGCGACGAACTACGGTCAGGAATGCGAGAAGGCGATCGGAGCGCTCTTCTTCCTCTTCTCGAATATCGAGCGGTTGGAGGCGAGGCAAGGGCTTCCCCAGTGGCAGAGACGATCCGCGGAGTCCGGGAGAAGGAGTTGGACGAAGGAACGGCGAAGGAAAGGCCGAGCCGTCCTCTGGGAACTCGATCTGACCCTCAAACGGTGCCCCTCGGAATTTCGGCAGGCGTATTTCGATCTGACCACGGCGAAGTTGCTGGAGATCGTCCACGGCGCGTAGGACCGCGGAAGCCGCGGAAGGAAAAAACCACGGAAGACACGGAGAACACGGAAAAAGAAAAAGGCAAAAGTCAAGAGGCAAAAAGAAAAAGGGAAAAGGGGGAGAGCAAGGGCAGAGAACGAAGTGTACGGGACAACACGGAAGGAATCGAGAATGCCGAAATAACAAAGTTGGTGGAGCGCAGACACTCTTGTCTGCGAAAAACGGTGGAGAAAAGGAGAGGGATGGATTCGATCGCGGACTGTAGGGGCGACCGGCCGGTCGCCCTCCCTCGCTGTCATTCCGAGGAGGCCGGAGGCCGACGAGGAATCCCCCAAGATTGCTGACAACCGCCTCGTTCTCCCTCACCCCTCGGGGGACCTGCCTGCCGCGACGCATCGCGCCGCAGGCAGGGAGGGTTGGGGTGAGGGGGGCGTATTGGCACCACGGCGGGATACCATCCGAAGGGGATTCCTCAATCGCCTTGCGGCGATTTTCGGAACGACACCGGGGCGATGGAGGGGCGGGCGTCCTCGTCCGCACTTGCACCCACAGGTTGGAGAACCTGCGCCCCATTTCCTCCGTATTGTGGAGGCCGGACATTCTTGTCTGCGAAGAAGCGCTTCCTGGGAACGCGGGCATCTTGCCCGCCGTGGGCCGCGGCCCGATGAGGGATCCCGCGAGGGGAGGAACGCTGGTCGGGCCGCCTGCCGGTTGCTACGGAGAACGTGGAAGGAGAGGTCGAGGAATTTGGGGCGAAGGAGCGGCGGTTACCGCTTCTTCATCGCGCGCGAGACGAGGCGAGCGGCTTTGTTTCGATGAATGACGCCCTTTCGCGCCAAGGAATCGGCGGTCTTTTGAAACACGCGCAAAGCTTCCGCACGCTCCTGGTCTGATGCGGATGCGACCTTCTTTTTGAGCGTCTTCAGACGCGAAATCGCGGCGCGATTCCGCTCGCGACGTTTCACGGCCTGCCGCGCCCGCTTGAAGGCATCGGGATGTCTGTCCATCTTCCTTCTCTTCTCCTTTGGAACAAGATCGTCGTCGGGACGACGAGGGAATGAGCCTATGCCGAGACGAGGGGCCGGGTCAACAGGAAAAAGGTTGGGACGGGACTTTTTTCTTTTCAAAGAGCGAGGTTTCGTGTAGAAAACGCCTTCCATTTTCGGGAAACAGAGGATTCTTCCCGAAAAATAGGTGCAGAGATGGGACGAAGGCGAGCCGGAACATTATGAGTTCGGATACGAGCCGAAGAAAATTTTGATGAGGGAGAACGATGCCGAAGAAGAAGAGCGTCAAGAATACGGCAAAAAAGAAGGCGGCGAAATGGGTTGCCGGGAAGCAAACCGGGAAAACAGCGAAAGCAAAGGGGAGGAAGGCGTCACCGAAGGCGGGACGGGGGGGGGCGAAAAAGACCGCCAAGACGGTTTCCCGGAAGAAGACAGTTTCGCTTGGGAAGAAGTTACTGGAGTCCTTGAGGAAGAAGCTGGAGGAGGAACGGGAGCGATTGCGAATGAGCCTGGGGATGATCGATCAAGACGTGGGCGATCTCAATGTCGGTGACGTAATCGATATGGCGATCAACCGGGAAACGATGGCTCTCCGGAAGGGAAGGCAGGAAAATGACCAGTTGCAACTGGAAATGGTGGAGGCGGCGTTGGAGCGGATGGGTGAGGGGACGTATGGCCTCTGTCTGGACTGCGGAGAGCCGATCGAGATCCCCCGGCTCGAGGCGCTGCCGTACGCCCGCCTCTGTATAGCGTGCAAAACGAAGGAAGAACAGGAACGGCGCGGACGCATTCCCTGATCGACGTACGAGAATTCGAGGATTGTAACGGCGGTTTTCCCTCGCGTTCAGTGCGAACTCCCGCGCCGTTCTTTCTTTTTCGAAACGCGTCTTTCCTCTTTCTCCTGATTCCGGCGATGATCCTGTGTGGTCCGGCCTGTACCGCCGCTCAACGACATCAGTCTATCGTGTCTTCCGAGAGGATTCGTGTCCTTCTCGCGGAGAATCTTTCTTCCGTCGAGATCACGGCGGCGAATGGGCGGCGCGTGAAACTCGCCGCACACTCGGCGCTTCCCCGCTTTTTCCCCGAGGGGAAGAATCCGATTCTCGTAAATGGAAAACCATATCGAGGGTCCATCGAGGTAAGGCGTTTGGGAAGAGCGAGCGCCGATCGAGGCCGTGCGCCTGGGGTGGCGGTCATCAATCACGTTTCCTTGGAGGACTATCTTCTCGGGGTGGTTCCGGCGGAGATGAGTCGGAGGGCGCCGCAGGAGGCGTTGAAGGCGCAGGCCGTCGTGGCTCGCTCCTATGTTCTTGCGATTCTTGCGAAACGACGGCGCTCTCCGACCGTGCCAAAGGAATACGATCTTCGCGACGGGGTCACGGATCAGGTTTACGGAGGAAAGGCGGCCGAGCGGGAAGAGACCAGCCGGGCGGTTCGGGCCACGCGCGGCGAGGTGCTGTTTCATGACGGGGAGATCGTTCCCGGCTTTTTTCATTCATCGTGCGGCGGCCGAACGGCAACACCCCAGGAGGTTTGGGGGACAAAGTCAGGCGCCGGAGACGAAACCACGAAAGTCTTTCAAAGCGTTTCCGATACCTATTGCGAGGCGTACCCTCGCTTCTTTTGGACGACGGAATTGAGCCGGAGTCGAATGAATGAGAAGGCGCGGAGTCACTGGGGCCTCTGGAAGGTGACCCGGCTGGCTGTGCTTTCACGCGGTCCGTCGGGACGAATCCGGTACATCCGCCTCGTCGGGAGAACGCGCAAGGGGGCAGAACGAAGGTTTCTGGTGAGCGGTAAGGATTTCCGGCGGGTGATCGGGGCTGGTGAAATGCGTTCGACCTTGGCGGACATCGTTCCGACGAAAACCGGGTGGCTTATTTCGGGAAATGGTTTCGGTCATGGGGTCGGGCTGTGCCAATGGGGGGCGATGGGAAGGGCCGAGGCGGGATTCAATTATCGGGAGATATTGAAGCATTATTTCCCGAATTCCTCGGTGGTCCGCTGGAAAGGCGGAAAGAAAAGAGAAACTCCGTGAACGAGAGGCGACAGTCAAAAAGGGCGACGCCGCAAGATCACGACGAAGAGCCGCAAGAACACGACGAAGAACGGGAGACCTGTACGATCCGATACGACTACGAACTTCCGCCGGGAAGGATTGCGTACCACCCGACGCCTCACCGCGCCGAATCGCGGTTGATGATCCTGTCCCCAAAGACCGGTGAGATAATCGATGGCGGGGCCTTTCACGATTTTCCGAAGGAGATTCGTGAGAGTGATATTTTGATTTTCAACGACGTGCGGGTCTTCAAGGCGCGTTTGTGGGGGCGGCGTCGTTCGGGGGGAAAGGTGGAAGCCCTTCTTCTTGCAGGCCGCGGCGGCGTGGTCCCGGCGCTTTTGCGCCCTTTGACGAGGTTGCGGGACGGCGAGGAGATCGATTTCGGTGGGTTTGCAGCCCGCCTGAAGCGCCGTCTGCCCGATGGAACGGCCTTACTCGATTTCGGCGGGGCCGAGGTCTCCGAGGTTGCCGAAAAAAGAGGCACGGTGCCCCTTCCTCCGTATATCAAGAGGGAACCGATCCCCGAGGACGAGGAGCGGTACCAAACCGTGTACGCGGCGCGCGGAGAGGCGGCCGCTGCACCGACCGCCGGCTTTCATTTTACGGGGGAAATTCTCGAGGCGATCCGATCCCGGGGAGCACGGACGGCCTTCCTCACGCTCAATATCGGATACGGTACCTTCGCTCCGGTTCACCCCGGCCAGAAACGCCTCCACAAGGAGTGGTATTCGATTCCGGAGGAGACGAGGCGACTGGTGGAGGAGGAGAGGGCGAGGCCGGACGGAGCCCGCGGCCGCATAATCGCCGTGGGAACAACCGTGGTTCGAGCACTCGAATCCTATGCAATCACCGGTAAGACGTGCGGAGAGACGGACCTTTACATCAAACCCGGGTTTCGATTTCGAATCGTGGAAGCGCTGGTTACGAATTTTCATCTTCCGAATTCCTCGCTCTTGCGTTTGGTCCATGCCTTCGCGGGAGAGAAGATTTTCGACGCCTACCGGCATGCCGTGAAGACCGGCTACCGGTTCTATTCCTACGGAGACGTGATGTTCATTCGGGAGCGAGGTCGGTGTTAGAGACGGGGTTTACGTTGGTCCGGTGCGTCGGGCGCGCAAGGTTCGGGCGGCTGGTGACGCGGCATGGCGTCGTCGAGACGCCGTGTTTCATGCCGGTCGGCACGGTCGGCAACGTGAAGGGACTGACGTGGGAGGAAGTGGCGGGAGCCGGAGCAAGAATGGTTCTGGCCAATACGTATCATCTTCTTTTGCGACCGGGTCCGGAAATTCTCGAGGCGTGCGGCGGGCTCCATCGTTTCGCCGATTTCGATTTGCCGTTGCTGACGGATTCGGGCGGGTACCAGGTGATGTCACTCTCGCCCTTCCGGAAGATTACGGAAGAAGGAGTTCACTTCTCTTCTCCGCTCGACGGCTCGCGCTTCTTGCTCACGCCGGAGGAGGCGTTGCGGATCCAGAACGCGATCGGAAGTGACGTCCAGATGGTTCTCGACGTTTGCCCGTCCGCCTCGGAAGGGCCCGTCGCTCAACGCCGGGCGAACGAATTGACGCTCTGCTGGGCGCGCCGTTCCCTCGAACAACCACGCACGGAGGGGACCTTGCGCTTTGCTATCGTCCAGGGAGGATTCGATGCCGAGATGCGGCGTGATGCCGCGCAGAATATCTCGTCTCTTCCGTTTGACGGGTTCGCGATCGGGGGGCTGTCCGTTGGAGAAGAAGAACGGGTGATGATGGAGATGATCGAGGCCGTGGAGCCGTGTCTTCCGAAGGAGAAGCCGCGGTATTTGATGGGCGTTGGAAAACCGAGCCAAATTCTGAAAGCGATTGCCCGGGGAGTGGATCTTTTCGATTGTGTGTTGCCGACCCGCGTGGCGCGGCACGGGACGTTGTGGACGAGCCGAGGATTGATCCGGATCAATCGCGCCGAGTTTTCGGCGGACATACGGCCCGTCGATGCGCTATGCCGTTGTCGAACCTGCCGAGATTATTCCCGGGCTTTTCTCAGGCACCTCTACCGCCTCGGCGATCCCCTCTATGTTCGCCTCGCTTCCCTCCACAACCTGACCTACCTTTTGGAGATCCTGGCGGAGGTGCGGCGGTATCTCTCGGACGGAGAAGAAGGCTGGGTTGACTTGCTGCACCGGAACCGTATGATCGCGCCATGATCCATCGCGCCCAAAGACGTTCGAAGTGGTTCCTCGCGTTTCTCCTTGCCCTGGGAGGAAACTCTTCTGTTGCGGCCGCCGCTTCTCCGCAACAGGCTCCCTCGGCTATTCCTCAGTTCTTTCTCATTGGGATCATTCTTCTCGTCTTTTACTTCTTCGTAATCGCTCCGCAGAGGAAGGAGATGCAGGAGAAGGAGAAGATGAGAGAGGGGTTGAAGCGGGGCGACAAGGTCGTTACGGCCGGGGGAATTCATGGCGAGGTGACGAAGGTAGAAAAGAATACGGTTACGCTCAGGATCGGACCGAAGGTGGAGACCGTTTTCGACAAGGTAGCCGTGGCGAGGAAACTTCAGGAAAAGGAATCCCGGTCTTCCTGAATCCGGTCCGCGACCGGAGCCGTTCCGCCGGTTCTGCCGGTGGTTCGAATCGAGGTGGAGGAAAAAGGTGAACCGTCTCCTGCCGATTCTACTTCTCTTTTCCGGAGCCGTTTCCTTCGTTGTGACGTTGGTTTCCGTACCTCTGGTGCGGAAGGGGGCGCTGCGCTGGGGGTGGGT
>RFFU01000145.1 GCA_003697085.1 Candidatus Hydrogenedentota bacterium | reverse complement strand
GGGCACTTCGCACTGGCCGTCGACGCATTCCTCGCCCGCCGACGCCCCGGCCATTCCGCGCAACTTTCCACTCCGCGCCAACCTCGGCTCGAAATACCGAACGCAGTCGTAACCGATATACCCGACCGCGCCCCCCGTAAATCTCGGCAAGGAGGGATCCCGCACCGGCCGGTAGGGAGCCAGTTTCGCCTCGATCACCGCCAGAGGATCCTCCCCGTTTATCCGAAGCGTCTCCCAGGGTTCCACTCCGATGAACGAATACCGTCCCACCGATTCCCCTCCCTCGGCTGACTCCAACAAAAACGCCGGGCCGCGCCCCGCAAGACGACGGTACGCCTCGATCGGGGTCAGAAGATCGGCCAACACCTCGACGTGGATGGGGATCAGTGTTCCGCGTTCCGCACGTCTTCGAAAAGAAGCACGATCGGGAATCGGAGAAAAACTTCGCCGCATCAGGAACCCGGCGGAGAGGGCTTGGAGGAACGCCGAACACCGCGCCGAGCCTTCAACTCCCGCAGCACATCCATCAGGGAAAAACCGTGCCGATGGAGAAGCACGAGGGTGTGGAAGATCACGTCCGAGGCTTCCTCCACGATGTTGGCGGGATCCTCCTTCTCCGAGGCCAGAACGAGTTCAAAGGCTTCTTCTCCGATCTTCTCACGAACCTTTTCCCCATCGCCCAGCAACAATTTCGCCGTATAAGACCCCGGCTCCGGTTTCTTCTTCCGCTCCTCCAATACCGCCTCGATCTCGGAAAAAAGCTCCGGTCCCACGTCCTGTTCCTCCGGTTCAGCGCGATGCAAATCCCGATAAAAACAACTCCGGTGCCCCGTGTGGCAAGCGGGGCCCGCCGGTTCGACGCGATAAAGCAGCGTATCGGAATCGCAGTCGACGAGAATGCGGCAGACGCGCAGGATATTTCCCGAGGTCTCACCTTTCTTCCAGAGTCGATTGCGCGAGCGCGAAAAGAAGTGCGCCTCGCCCGTCTCGACGGTCTTCTCCACCGCCTCCGCGTTCGCGTAAGCCACCATAAGGACAATCCCCGAGGAGATTTCCTGGCAGACCACGGGAACCAAGCCGTTATCGTCATAAATGATCTCGAACGTTTCGCTCACTTCCTTCATAACGCCGGCATCCTAGCGCAATAGTCGAAGGAAGAAAACCATTGACGACATTTTCGTCGACAGAATGAGCCCCGACAGGAAAGTGGGACGGCAAGGCCGCGGTTTAAAAGCACCCGGAAGCGCCGCCGCTCGCCTTACTGGTTCCAGGGGACGTCGAGAACGAAGCAGAGATCTTACATGGTTCATCTTGTCGCCGGGCCGGCCGGGGAGGCGTCACAAGTGTTCCGACTCCTTTCCACCTCAGCAACGCTGTGTTGAGGCGGCCCCATGCCGCCGTTCCGCGTTTGAGAAATGGAGAACATCGGAAGCCAAAACGAAGCCCCGCCCACCGATTTCACAGTCTATTATTCCCCAAAAGATTCGATTCTGACAACGCGCAACCGCGCGCGCGAATGAACTCGGCCGTGGGCAGATACTTCCCCGATTCGAAGTAATCCGAAGGCCTTTACGGGATACCGATAGGAGACGGGAAGTCCTCGGGGATCCGCCGAGCGCGCGTAGACAAATTTCGAAGGATCTGGAATATCACAGAAATAACAATAGGCCAGATCGGCAATCAGGACGAAGTCACGGCTTTTCTCCCCCGCATCGAGTGGAATCATCTGACCGGTGACGACGACTGCCTCCCCATCCCAATGCTTTAATTCGGGAGGGGGAAACGAATCGGTCGCCGGCCAGCCGGACAGCAGCGAGATTGGAAATTCCCGGAACGTGTTATCCGGAAGCCGGCGCAGCCACTCGTCCTTCGAAGAGTCAGCAATATCCGGAAGCGGCGTGAGATTCGCCGAAACGTGAGGCGGGGGGAGATGTTTGCGGGAAACCAAAAGCGCCCCGGGGCCGGAAAGGAGCAGAAAAAGCAGGAGAAAAGTAAACAAATACTTTCTCCTCCTTCGCGAACGCAGAATCTTCGGCGGAATCGGAGGGGGTGGTGCGGAAGGGGCAACAGGAGAAGGGAATGCGGTCATCATTGAAGGGGATCGGAAAGAATAACAGATATCTCGCACCGCAGGAGCGGAACGGCCAGAAGGAGTCCAATAACAGCGCCGGCAGAAGAGACGATAAGACAACCCATTATCATCGTCCCAGCGGAAAGAGGCATCACAGGTATGCCCCAACCAGCGGTTAGTAATGGTCCCAGGAAAAAACTTCCCGCGAATGCAATTCCGGTTCCTATGACACCGCCGACCCCGGTCAGAAGCGTTGTTTCGGCCACACTCGAAAGGATTATTTCAAAGCGGGAGAACCCGATGGCTCGGAGAATAGCCAGCTCCCTCCGGCGGTTCCGAAACCCGGTTGTAACCATCACAACGAGACTCAGGAGGGAAAGAAAAAATACTAAAAACGCCACACCTTCAAAAACCGACTCAAAATCGCCCCATAGTTTTCTGATAACGCGGACCTCCAACGCAGGAAACGCTGTTCCCACGGAAAACCGCTTTCGAAGATCACTTTCAAGCCCGAGGAGTTCGCGGGGTGTAGCACAGCGGACCAACAATCCCGAAAGAGTCTTTTCACCTTGGAAAGCATGGTGCGTCCGAGCAACGGGAAGGGGGACGAAGACGGCACGATCCCACGGATCCCCGTGCGTCCGACGAACGGCCGCAACGGTCAACGGTTTTCCGGCGTTCCCTTCCAACGCCTCATGTGCAGAAAGAATTTTATCTCCGATTTTCAGACGCAAAGAACGCGCCACGACGGAACCAACGACGGCCACTCGGTCGTTTGTTTCAAGAAAATCAGCAAGCACATCGGAGCCGGCAAGGGCCGGATGATTTCGGGTCGTCCCGACGATCGGGAACCCCCGGACGTTGCCGCCGAGAATATAGGGAACGACTTGGGCGACACGCGGATCGTCGCGCAACTCTTCCGCAACATACGCAGGAATCTGCGCCGAAGAACCGCCGATAAGAAACAAACCTTGAAGCACCAAAAGCCTTGGATCCTCGACGGGTCCTATGACCAGATCGGCCGCTCGTCCCGTTTCCACCAACGTTTTCCCGGCGGATTCCGTTATTCCAATGATCGTTTCGGAGACGGCCGAACCAATGATGACTCCGAGAACCACGACAAGTGTGACGAACAGCCTTGCCGTTGCTCGATCCCACGCCAACCTCAACCAGATCATGGAACACACTCCTTTCGTGGGGCAAGCGAAATCACGCGATTGAAATGACCAAGAATTCTCTCGTCATGCGTGACCACAAGAAGTGTTTTTCTCCAGCGCTGCACCCCTTCAAAAAGGAGATCCAGAACGCGGCGGGAATTGTCGGTGTCAAGATGCGACGTTGGTTCATCCGCAAGCAACAATCGGGACCCGCCCGCCACCGCCCGCGCCACCGCCACGCGTTGTCGTTCCCCGGAAGAAAGGCGTGTCGGCCTTTCTTTAACCCGCCCCTCGAGCCCGACGTGCTTCAGGAGTCCGCGCGCCCACCGGTCCACGCTTTTACCTCGTCGATCCTCCACCCACAACTGCAAACAGACATTCGTCAAAAGTGAACTCGATTCCAAAAGGTTGAGACTTTGGAATACGATCCCGAGGTTCCGCGCACGAAATACGTCTCGTTCTTCTTCCGATAAACGCGTGATGTCGCAATCGCACACCCGCACGGTCCCTTCCCTGGGAAGTTTGAGCCCGGCAATCAACAGAAGAAGCGTCGTTTTTCCGCTTCCCGAAGGACCTGTCAAGGCCACTTTTTCCCCTTCAAATACGTCCAAATCCGGGAACCGAAGTTCCGTCGTCCTCCCGGAAAAATCACCGTATGTGGCAACAAGCCCTCGAATAGAAAGAATAATCCGATTCACTCCGCGACCTTCATTTCACTGCTGCCTTGAAGAACGTTTGAATTCTCCGCAGGTTTCTTTACAAGTCCTTTCCATCGACGACTATATTAAGCCTTTTTGAAAGGAAATGGCGCACTTTTTTTATCAAGCGCAATGTACGTATTGAACCTCGTTGCTCCGGCCGTATCACCGCACCTTAGCTCCGGACTACTTTTTCTGGCGGCCGCGGCCTCTCGTATTTCGCCGGCCATCGATTCAGCCTACTCTACTATGAAACGGAATAGCTATTCACGGCGAGACTCAAACAAGATTGTTTGTCATCGGCAACGACCCGTGATATGCTCCTCATCGTGGGAGAATCAGTCATGGTGTCACGGATCTCGCGGAGGGAAACGGTTTCTCGGAATACTCCTTTGCCTCTGATCATTCAAGGAGGAATGGGAGCCGGAGTCTCGAACTGGAACCT
>RFFU01000144.1 GCA_003697085.1 Candidatus Hydrogenedentota bacterium | reverse complement strand
CTGACCGGAGAGCCGTATGCGGGAGATCCGCACGTACGGTTCGGAGGGGGGAGGGACCGGGAGAACCGGTCCTTCCTACCCCTATCATGCCATGCCTTCGTCCCGCTCGCATTTCTGCAGGCAGGATGCCTGCGCTACCAGGACACGCTTCAAGTTCCCTTTTTCGTTTCCCTTCCCCATTTTCTTTTTCTTGCCCTTGCCTTTGCCCTTTCCCTTCCCCATTCGCTTTTTCTTGCCCTTGCCCTTGCCTTTGCCCTTGCCCTTCCCTCGGGATACCGCGTGGAGGGGATTCCTCGCTGGCGCTCGGAATGACAACCGCGGTGCCAATCGGCCCCGCAGGTTGGAGAACCTGCGCCCCATGCCATGCCTTCGTCCGCGCTCGATTCCTGCAGGCAAGATGCCCGCGCTCCTCGGTTCTCACTCCATTCCCCTCTTCCCTTTTCCCTTTTTCCCTTTTTCCCTTTTTCCCTTTTCCCTTTTTCCTTTTGCCTTTTGCATTTTGCCTTCTGTCTTCTCCATTCCCTTTTGCCTTCCTTATTCCCTCGTGCTACAGTGACCGCTCGATGTCTGAAGAAACGCAAGAAAAATCTTCTCGTCCATTGACTCGGAAGGATCACTTCGAGACGCTGTCGGGAATTCCGATTGCGGATTATTACGGTCCCGCCGAAGGGGAGCGACCGGGGGAATATCCGTTCACCCGCGGGATCCGCCAGACGATGTACCGGGGGCGCCTCTGGACGATGCGGCAATACGCCGGGATGGGCGACGCGGTGGAATCGAACGCCCGCTACCGTTTTCTGCTCGAGCAGGGGCAGACCGGTCTCTCGATCGCTTTCGATCTTCCCACCCAGATCGGTCTCGACAGCGACGACCCGTTGGCGGAGGGCGAGGTCGGGAAGGTGGGGGTCGCGATCGATTCGCTTTCGGATATGGAGATTCTTCTCGAGGGAATTCCTCTCGACCGCGTCACATCCTCGATGACGATCAACGCCACCGCCGTCATCCTTCTTGCGCTTTACATCGCGGTTGCGGAGAAGAACGGCGTTCCCCGCTCGGCGTTGGGCGGCACGATCCAGAACGACATTCTCAAGGAGTACATCGCGCGGGGAACCTATATCTTTCCGCCGAAACCGTCTCTTCGGATCGTGACGGACATCTTCGAGTTCTGCTCGCGCGAGATGCCGCGCTGGAATACGATCTCCATCTCGGGCTATCACATTCGCGAGGCGGGATCGACCGCGATCCAAGAGATCGCGTTCACGCTGGCCGACGGGATTGCGTACGTCGAGGCGATGTTGGAGCAGATCCGCCGAAAGAATCTTTCTCTTACCGTTGACGATTTCGCTCCGCGCCTCTCCTTCTTCTTCAACTGCCAGATGGATTTCTTCGAAGAGATCGCGAAGTTCCGCGCGGCCCGCCGCCTCTGGGCGCGGATCATGAAAGAACGCTTCGGCGCTCGAAATCCGAAGTCGATGCAGTTACGGTTTCACACGCAGACGGCCGGTTCGAGCCTCAATGCGCAACAGATCGACTGCAACGTCGTACGAACAACAATCGAGGCTTTGGCGGCGGTCTGCGGGGGAACCCAATCGCTTCACACCAACGCGCGGGACGAAGCGCTGGCGCTGCCGACGGAGGCCTCGGCTCGCCTTGCGTTGCGGACTCAACAGGTGATCGCGTATGAAACGGGGGTGGCCGATGTCGTCGATCCGCTGGGAGGTTCGTATTACGTCGAGGAGTTGACGCGGCGGATCGAGGAAGAGGCCTCGCGTTTGATCGAGAAAATCGATGCGATGGGGGGAATGCTGGAGGCGATCGAGGCCGCGTATCCGCAGCAGGCAATCCGCGAGGCGGCCTACCGTTATCAGAGGGCGGTCGAATCCGGGGAACGTGTCGTGGTCGGTGTCAACCGCTTTACGATCGAGGAACCGCCGCCGGAACTCTTTCGCTTCGACCCCGCGATCGAGAAACGGCAGAGGGAACGTCTCCGGGAATTCCGTGCCGGGCGGAGTGGAGCCGAGGTCGAGAAGAGCCTCGCCTCGCTCGAAAGCGCCGCGCGTTCCGAGGAGAATATCGTTCCACCTGTTCTCGCCGCCGTCCGAGCCGGCGCGACGGTCGGCGAGATCGTCGCGCGCCTCAAAAACGTCTTTGGAACCTATGCCGGCTGATCATCCCGAAGTCCAGAGGCTGTCGAACGGCATTCTGGCCGCCGTCGCTCCCCTTCCCGATCTCGAATCGGCCTCCTTCATGATTCTTGTTCCGCGCGGCGAAATCGATGATCGCCCGGGGCGGTGCGGCGAGGCGACCGTGCTGGTCGAGATGCTCTCGCGCGGAACCGAACACCTCGATGCTCGAGCCTTTGTCGAGGCGATGGACGAAATCGGACTCGACCGCTCCTTCGATGCGTCCTCGGAGTACCTCACCATCTCCGGCTCCCTCCTCCCGCGCCATTTCGAGAAGGGATTGTCTCTGATGAAGGAGATGCTGGCCGCCCCTCGGCTCGATCCCGCCGAACTCCCCGCCGCCCGCCAACTCGTCTATCAATCCGCTCTTGCCATCGACGACGATCCCGCCGAGAAGGTCTTCGTCGAGTTGAAACGCCGTTACCATCCCCCTCCGTACCATCGCCCCTTTGGTTCGTTTCCGGAAGAAATTCTTCAAATCGAAATCGAAGAGTTGAGGGAAGCTGCACGCGCTCTCCCCTCTCGTGACCTCATCGTAGCCGCTTCCGGGAAGATCGAGACGGAAAAGACGTTGTCCCTGATCGAGAAGGTCTTCACGGACTTCCCGAATCGCGAGCCTGCCTCCTTCCCGCAGATCTCTCCGGAACGGAAGAGCGGCGCGGAACACGTAGAGAAGGAGACGGGAGCGCAGGTTCAGATCGCGGCCGCCTTTCCCTCCATTCCCTTCTCCGATCCCGACTTCATCAAGGTGTCCCTCGCAACGGCCGTCCTTTCCGGAGGAATGAGCGGGCGGCTTTTCGTGGAGGTGAGAGAAAAGCGCGGGCTTGTCTACTCCGTCCGCGCGTTTCACTCTGCGTTCCGGCCCTATGGGACCGTTTACGCCTACGCCGGAACGACACCGGAGCGGGCGGAGGAGACGCTGCGGGTGCTCGTGGAGGAGATGGTGCGGCTTGGAGAAGGCGTGAGCGCGGAGGAACTTAAGCGGGCGCGTACGCAGCTGCGTTCGCGCGTCGTGATGTCGCTCGAATCGGCCCGTGCTCGAAGCGGAACGCTTGCCACCGACCTCTTCTACCGCGGTCGCGCCCGCTCGGCCGATGAAATTCTGGAGGAGATCGCGGCGGTAACGCCCGAAGGCCTGAACGACTTTCTCGCAAATCATCCTTTCCGCGATCCGTTCGTCCTTACGCTCGGTCCTGAATGGAGGAAACGGTGACGGAATTCGCCCGGAGGACACTTTCGAACGGCCTGCGCATCCTTGTCGAGCATCGACCGACGGCGTTGTCGGTCGGCGTCGGCTTCTTCGTCCGAACCGGCGCGCGGGACGAGGTTCCCCAAATCGCCGGTGTCTCTCACTTTCTCGAACATATGGCCTTCAAGACGACAAAAAAACGTGACGCCCTGGCCGTCTCCCGCGAACTCGATCGGATGGGCGCCCGCGCCAACGCCTACACTTCTTGGGAGCGGACCGTCTTCTACGCGCAGGTTCTCCCGGAATTTGCGCGCGATGCGGTTGCGTTATTGGGCGAGATGATCGATCCGGCGTTTCTCGAAGAGGATTTCTCAGTCGAAAAGAAGGTGATCCTCGAGGAGATCGAGATGTACAACGATCGACCGGAGTTTATGCTCTTCGAGACGATGCTTGAGAAGCGGTACGGTTCGCATCCCTTGGGAATCCGAATCCTCGGGACACGGGAATCGATCGGACCGTTGAGCGTGGAGCAGATGCGGGAATACCATGCTGCGCGCTACCGTTGCGGCAACGTCGTTCTCGCCGTCGCGGGAGCCGCCCGCATCGAGGAGGTGGCGGAGTGGGCCTCGGAAATCACCCTACCCGAGGGTGGTGTTGCTCGGCCGACTCCCTCGGTGCCCCCCCCGGAAGAGAGATTCTTCGAGATCGAGCGGCCCGAAGACAAGACGTGCCACTTCGTTCGCGCCTTCCCCGGACCTCCGTCCTCGAACATCAAGGAACGGTTTCTGGCGCAGATCGTCAGCATTCTCTTCGGTGACTCCGAAGGATCGCGCCTCTTCTGGGCGCTCGTCTTTCCGGGAATCGTCGAGACGTTGGACGTCGGGACGCTCTCCTTCACCGAGGACGGAATCTTTTACATCGGATTCTCGGCGCTTCCCGAGAATGTTCAAAAGAGCGTAGAGATTCTCGGTAACGAATGGAGGAAGTTGGCGGAGGAAGGATTTTCGAAAGAGGAATGGGATCGCGCAAAGACGAAATTCTCGACGCGGACCATTCTCGGATCGGAATCGATTCTCGGAAGGATGGGGAGCATCGGCGGCGATGAACTGGAGGGGTTGCCGTATCACTCCTTGGCGGAAGAACTGGCGATCATCGATTCGTTGACGATGGAGGAGGCGCGGGAGTTCATCCGCCGAACGAATACGCCGCTCATCGAGGGCCGCATCGGCCCGAAATAAATCAGCGCAGCGGCGCGCGCGGGGACGCGTGGCCCGCCCCGATGTCATTCCGAGAAGGCCGGAGCCCGACGAGGAATCCCCCACGAGTGCCAATCGGCCCCGGTTGGAGAACCTGCGCTGGATTCCTGCAGGCAGGATGCCCCCGCTACCAGAACACGCTTCCCGTTCCCTTTTTCCTTTCCCTTCCCCATTCGCTTTTTCTTGCCCTTGCCTTTGCCCTTGCCCTCGCCCTTCCCCTCTTTCCTTTTGGCTTTTTCCTTTTGCCTTTCCAATGTATCCTTGTCCTTGCGCATGTCAGCGCGCGCGCCGCCGCTCCCAGCCCTCGTTTCGTGTCCCGGGAATTTCATGCTAGAATTCTCCTATGCCGATTATCCGTCATTTTCTCGGGTGGGATACGCCCTTCCTGACACAAGTCGCCGACTTCCTCCTCAAAACAGAGTTCAGGGAATCCGGTGCGTCGAACCGCTTCCGCTCCCATCCCCACGATCTCTCCTCGCTCTTCGTCGTTACCCCGGGACGGCGCTTCCGGCGGAGATTGCTCGAACTCCTCACGGAAAAGGCTTCTTCCGACTGGATCCCCCCCCGCTTCGCCGGCTTGGGGGACCTTCTCGATCGCGCAACCTCCGCCGATAAAAACGCCGCCTCAGACACCCTCGCGCTCCTCTGTCGTCTCGCGGCTCTTCGCAGGATGGAACGTGACACCCTTGCTCCGCTCTTTCCCTATCCGCCGGAGAGAGACGACCTCGCTGGTTGGTATTCTCTCGCCCGTGATCTCGCCACCCTCGACGCCGAACTCGCCGCGGCCGGTCTCACTGTCGAGGACGTCCTTGCGAAAATCTCCGAGACGAGTAATGAAAGACGAACGGCTCAATGGAAGACGGTATGCCGTATCAGAAACGTTTACCTCGCTCTCCTCGAGAAGAACGGACTCCGTGATCGTCACCAACTTCGGATCGAGGCGATCGAAAAAGGAAGGTGTGCCATCCACGGAACACTCCTGCTGGCCGGAACAGTCGACGCTCCCCCGCTCGTCTCCCGACTCCTTCGTGTTCTTGCCGAAACTCGCCCGGTGCACGTGCTCCTTCCGGCTCCGGAATCCGAAAAAGACAGATTCGACGATACCGGCCGTTTCCTTCCCGCGAAATGGGAGTCAGCAATCCCACCCTACGAAAAGATCGCGATCGAGACCGTCGGTTCCCCCGCCGAACAAGCCTATGCCGTAATCCGGACGATCGCGGAGAAAGAAAACTTTTCTTGCGAGCGACTCACGGTGGGGGTGGGAGATGAAGCGCTGGTTCCCGAGGTTCAGCGTCGCCTCTGCGTCCATAATCTCCGCGGACACTGGGCCGGCGGCCTTCCGATCTCGCGCACTTCTCCCTTTCGCTTGCTCGCCGCTCTACGGGAATTCGCCGCCCGCCCGCGCCTTTCTTCCTTGCTTCCTCTCCTACGCCATCCCGTTTTCGAAGATTTCGTCCGGCGGAAAATCGAAGTCCCTTCTGTTCTTGTTCCGCTCGAAAGATTTCTGCAAGAGACGCTTCTCACCGGCACGCCCGATTCCTGGCCCGAGAACGAAGCGACAGCCGCCGTCCAGAAGATCCTCCCGCGGGCGAAAGACATTCTTCCTTCCGACTGTTCTCAAGAAGAACCTCTCTCCGAAAGAATGAAGGCCATCGCGGAAATGCTTCGACGTCTCTATGAAGAAAAATCCTTTCACCGATACGGGCCGGCGGCTCTCGAAGCCGCGTCACTCGAAAGCCTCGCTTCCCGAATCAAAACCGTGGCCGCGCTGCCGGAAAATCTCTCCCGAAACCTGGCCACGACCCTCGACGAAGCCCTCGGACTTCTTTCGGCCTCGTTCGAAGGCGAATCTCTCCCGGAGCCTTCCGCTTCTCAAGAAGTCGAGATTCTCGGCTGGCTCGAGGTTCCCTACGATGACGCAGACGAGATCATCGTCCTCGGATTCAACGAAGGCTCCATCCCCTCGGCCCCTCCCTCCCAACCCCTCCTTCCCGATTCCCTTCGGACCAGACTCGGTTTGCCGGATCGCCGACATCGCTTCGCCCGCGATTTGCTTTACCTCACGCTTCTGGCCCACGGACATAAACTCCGCCTCGTCTCCGGTCGCTTCGATCGCGAGGGAAATCCTCTTCTTCCCAGCCGGCTTCTTCTCCGAGGATCAGCCGAAAAGAAGGCCGAACGAATCCTTCAATTCTTCCACCGCGATGCCGACACGACCGCACCTCCCCTCATCGATCACCAAGAACGAAATTCCTGGACGATTCCGCTTCCCATCAAGACGCTCGCGTTGAAGAAGATATCGATGACCGACTTTCGAACGTTTCTCGCCTGCCCGTACCGATTTTATCTCGCTAAACTTCTGCCGGAGCCGATTGCTCCCGAGGACCCGCGCGAGCTCGACTCACGGCTCTTCGGCACCGTCCTTCATTCGGTCCTCGCGAAGTTCGGTTCCGAGAAGACGAAGCGGGATTCCACCAACGCGGAAGAAATCGAGGAATTCCTTGTCTCGGCGCTCGAGAAGGAAATGACGAAGAGATTCTCGGCCGCTCGTTCTCCCGCGATCCGAATCCAACAAGAAGTCATCCGGAAAAGGCTTGCGTCGTTCGCCGCATTTCAGGCCGAACAGGTCCGCCTCGGATGGAGAATCTCCCAAGTGGAGATGGACTGTTCGTTGCGATTTCCGGCTTTCCCCTCCCTTCCGCTCGTGGGCCGAATCGATCGGGTCGATCTCGGCCCCGACGGAGAGGTTCGTATTCTCGATTACAAGGCCTTCGAAAAGAAAGAGAATGTTGAACGATGCCATAAGAGGAACGACGAGTGGATCGACCTTCAACTGCCGCTCTATCGCGCGGCGTATCTCGAAAAAACGAAAAACGATGGGAAAGACCTATCCGTCGGGTTTGTCTGCCTCACGAAGGAAGGCACATATTTATCCACTGCACAGAACTGGAATAACGAGAGTTATGTTTCTGCTCTTGAAGTGGCCCAAGAATGCATCAAGAAAATTCTTGATAGGGCCTTCTGGCCTCCGGGTACGCCGCCGTACCGAGACGATCCGTACCGGAACATCTGTCTCGAGAATTATCCGTTTCGTTCGGAGATATTGGAGCGGCTGCGAAACGAAGGGAGTTCGATGGAATGAAAGACGGGCGGGACACTTCCGTCACCATCTCTCACAAGATCCTCAAGGCTTCTGCGGGGACGGGAAAGACGCATGCCTTGAGCCGGAGATATCTCGAAATTCTCGAAGCCGGAGATCCCCCCGCGACGATCCTTGCCTCGACCTTCACAAGAAAAGCGGCGGGCGAGATCGCGGAGCGGGTTCTTCTTTCGATCGCGAAGTCCGTACCGAAAACGCCGGACTTCTCGGACGAGAAGGACGTCCCCGTGAAAAGAAGACACGCGGCGGAGAGAATTCTTGATGAAATCTGCGATACACTCGATCTCTTGAAAATTTCGACACTCGATTCCTTTTTCTATCAGGTTCTGTTGAGGTTTCGTTATGAACTGGGTCTGGGAAGCGGAATCGAGGTTATGGAAGAGGAGGGGACGGGGTCCACGGATCTTCTTTGGGAAGTACTGGCGGAATTTTTCGAGGAGCGACGGGAGGAAGAACTCTTCGATTTGGTATTCGATTTCTCCGGAGGCCAGGCGACAAAGGCCGTCACGTCGAATCTCCTGAAGACGGTTGATGCCCTCCACGAAACGTACCGCGAGGCTCCGGAGGAACGAATCTGGTGTCGGTTTCCCGTTTCCGGCCGAGAATTGAGCGAAACGGAAACAGAGGCGGTTCTGGAACGGATGCGAAATCTTTGGAAGAACGAAAGCGGAGACTGGAATGGGCATCTTCGAAATGCTTTCAAGAAATTCGCTGAAGAAGTAAAAGAACGGAAGTGGGAGGATCTCTTCGCCAGTGGTTTTTTCAAAGCCGTACTGACGGAGAGTAATTATCACGGAAAGCCGCTGCCGGCGAAGATGACGATGTGCCTCAAGCCGTTGGTCGAACACGTCCGCTTCGTTCTCACCTCGAGAATCCAAGCGCAAGCGCAGGCCCTCTGGAAATTCGCAAGCGGCGTGGGGAAACGGTACGATGCCTTGAGGCGGCGGCGGAACCGGCTCTTCTTCTCGGATTTCACACATCTCCTTCTCGATGCGGCACGCAACGGTAGAGATCTCATCCAGGCCGCCTCCGAAGAAGGGGGAGTGGAACTGCGTCACATCCTTCTCGATGAGTTTCAGGATACCTCGATGACGCAATGGAGCCTCCTACGCCCGCTCGCCGAGAGAATCGTAAACGGAAAGAAACGGCGAGGAAGTTTCTTCTGTGTCGGAGATGGAAAACAGGCCATCTACGGATGGCGAAACGGCTGCGCCGAAATCTTCGATCGGCTCGAAACAGATCTTCCTCTTCTGAAAGAAAAGACGTCCTCGTTGACGGAAAACTACCGGAGTTCGAAGGTGATCCTGGAGACGGTGGACGAAGTTTTCGACAAGATTGCGGCGTCGCCGGCCGTGAAGGAATTCAGCGAGGCGGCTCGGATGTGGCGGGCGCGGTACCAGAAACACACGGCGCACCACGCGACCCGCCCCGGCTACGTCGAACTTACGACTCTGAGCGGTGAATCCGGCGGAATAGCGAATCACGACGCGGAGGAAGAGGAGGAATGGCCGCTCGCAAAGCCGGAAACACCTTCCCTGGAAATTCAACGCATCGCCGCGCTTCACGAAAAGTTGCCGGGAGCCAGCATCGGGGTCCTCGTGAGAACGAACGCGCGAATACGGACTCTTCTCGACGGCTTGCGAACGGCGGGCGTGAACGCGGGCGGAAGAGGAGGTACGCGACTGGCTGACGATCCCGCTGTCACAATTCTCCTTGCGGCTCTGAAACTCGCTCTTCACCCCGGCGATACCATCGCTGAATTTGAACTCGCCTCTTCTCCGCTCAAAAAATTCCTCGGCATTCGGTCTCGCGGTCCCGAGACCCGCGAAAAGATTTCACGGCTCTTCCGCGAAGAGATTCTCCGTGACGGGCTGGCCGAATTCCTTTTCCGCTGGGGGAGGAAGTTGGCCGCTTCCTGTGACGAAAGAAGCGCCAGACGTCTCGACCGTCTCATTCAGATCGCGGACCGCGAACCTCCTGAAACGATGCTTCTCCTTCGCGACTTCATCCGCCGTGTGGAAGAAACAACCTTTCCCGAACCGAGGGAAGCGCGCGTGCAGGTGATGACGATTCACGCCTCCAAGGGGCTCGACTTCGATATCGTCGTGTTGCCTCAACTCGACTTCCGCCTCGTCGAAACCCACAAAGACTCTTTTTTCGTCTGTCGAGACGGAAGCGGCGGCCCGATCAAGTACGTTCTCCCACGGATACCCAAAACGTATCGCGCTCTCTCCCCGGAATTGGAACAGACGTATTCGCAGGAAGAGAAACGGAAACTCGATGACTCTCTCGATCTGCTCTATGTCGCCATGACGCGCGCACGGTACGCCCTCCATCTTTTTATTCCACCGTTGAAGCCCAAAAGAAAACCGGCAAAGAAGTGGGAAGATCGCTTTGGAAGGAAAGGATGGACAGACGCCTCCGCGGCCACGATTCTGCGCCATGCACTCGCCGTCCGCGCAGACACCAACGGACATTCCGAAAACGAAGAGGGGGGAGAAACGATCTTCGAGGCCGGAGATTCCGATTGGTACGAAACATTGCCGCCCGATGAAAAAGCAAATCTCCTACGGAAAGACACCTCGAGGAACAAGGGAAGCGGGCCGCGGGAAATCTCGACTGCAGGCGGTTCGAAGCGGCGACTTCTTCTTCGCGTCTCCCCTTCCCGGCTGGCGGAGGGGGGCGAGATTCGGGCCGCTGATCTCTTCCGAGTGGGAACCCACGATCGGGAAACCCGGCGTGGAACGCTCTTTCATCTCTGGTACAGCGAGATCGTATGGATCGAGGAAACCGATCCGAAAAGCGAACGGGAGCGGTTCCTGAAGAGGGCCGCGGAGGAGGTCCCGGATATGGATCGGAAAACCGCCGCGGCTTTGTTCGAGGAGTTCCTCGGCACACTGGAACGAGCGCCTGTGCGTGAAGTTTTGGCGCGGCCGAAAACAGATAAGAGAACCTGCGTCGAAGTCTGGCGCGAACGCCCGTTCGCCGTTCGTCTCAGAGACCGGATCGTCTCGGGCACTTTCGACCGCGTCGTTGTTTGCCGCGATGATCAGGAGCGAGTTCTTTCTGCGGAGATCATCGATTGGAAGACGGGACACGACGATCCCGCCGCGGCAAGGGAACGATACGCCGGTCAAATGGAAGCGTACTCCTCATCCCTGGCGCGGATATTGAACCTCGACGAAAAACAGATAACGACACGATTGATTTTCGTCGATACGGAAAGGGTTTGAGCCATTCCTTCGAGGAGAAATTACTCCGATACGATGCAATTCCGTCCCTGCGCTTTTGCGATATAGAGCCGTCGGTCCGCCGCCTCGATCAGCCCTTCGAAATCCTCGGCATCGTCCGGGAAGGAAGCAACCCCCGCGGAAAAGGTCACGCGACCCTGCGGTTGATTCTCCTCGCCCGTGAAATGAGAGGCTCGCACCTTGGCAAGAAGTTTCTCCGCGGCGCGTCTGGCTCCGTCCCGCTCCGTCTCCGGTAACACAACCATAAACTCCTCCCCCCCGAAACGCGCCACCGTGTCCACGGTGCGGATATTTTCCGCGAAGATTCGAGCCATATCCTTGAGCGCTTTGTTCCCGGTGAGATGCCCGTTCTTGTCATTGAAATTCTTGAAGTGATCGATGTCGGCCAGGATGACCGAAAAACGCCGTTTGTACCGCCGCCCACGCTCGATCTCGTCGCACAATTTCTCGCGCAAATAGCGGTAATTGTAGATGCGTGTCAGATCGTCGATCACGCTGCGCTTCTCCGCCTCTTCGTAATGCCGCGCGCTGAGCAGCATCGACGCTCCGAAATCGCATAACGTCTGCAGGGCCCAGACGTCTTCCGTCATAATGGGACGGTTCGTGAAGAAATTGTCCACCAGAATCACTCCCAACGCTTCCGTCGTGTTAGCGATCGAGGCGACCAAAAATTCACTCGTGAAAAGTTCCCCCAGAACTTCGGCACCTTTCCACTCCGGCGCATCCGTCTCCGAGAAAATCCGCGGCATCTTCGCCGCTAAAACCTGGTGCAGGACATTCGAACGGCTGGGAGGACAATCCACCCGCACGACTGTGTCGTGAAAGTGCCCCGAGATCGCAAAATTCCTTTCGTAAAATTGGTTGATGTAGAAATCGAATCCGTATCGTTTTCGATCCGCGTCCTCGTAAACCCGGTGCGCTTCTTCCTCCGTGTCCGGACCGATCCCCATTATTCCTCGAAGTCGGTCGCTATCCGGATCCCGCAAAAAGAGCGCCGCCCGGTTGAACCCCAGCCCCGCTCCGGCCGTCGCCGCCGTCAGCAGCAGGTAACTTACCTCCCGAACCGAGAGCGCCGCCCGCATATTCCGGTTGATCTTCGTCAAAAGATTGATGTTCTGATTCTTCAGCCCCAGTTCCTGCCGAAGTCGCGCCGTCTCCTCGCGCAGTCGCGCAACCTCCAACCGCAACGTCAAATCCCTCTCCGTGTCTCTCATCATGCTCGCTCCCCTCTGTCTCCAGTTTCTCCGCCGATCCCGGTTCGAACGAAAATCCCTCCGGTTACCTCTTCGTCGAACGGATCCGCAGGCCGCTCTCCGTCTCCGGTGCCCCCGGCGCCGTCTCTTTCAACACGCCTCCCTTCTTCCTTTTTGGAAACACTTCTGCTCACCCAACAGCCTCACAGGAACCCGCGCGAAATCCGCCGAGATTCGCAGGAAATTCCCGGCACCCGTGGGAAGTCCTCCAAGAGACCGCGTCCGGCATGCTTCGAACGCGGCGGAACCGCAAAACCCCACCGCAAGACTCCGCAGAAAACTGCAGCTGAAGAGTTTCCTTCATAATTCTTGACCACTTTTCCTTTCTTTGTCAACATAAATGCAAACGCTTGCAAAGAAATCTCTCCCGAGGCCGCGGGGCAGGAACGGGAGCAGGACGCGCGGCGTTTGCGAGAGGAGAAGGCGGAGATAGGATCAACCGAGGGAGGTGGAGGATGGAGTACAGGAATCTAGGGCGATGTGGGATGAAGGTCAGCCTATTGGGATTCGGAGGATGGGCGACCTTCGGCGAGAAGGTACGCGATGCCGGCGTGCAGAGGAAGATCATCGAGACCGCCAGGGAGGCGGGGATCAATTTCTTCGATCTGGCTGACGTCTATGCGAAGGGAGAAGCGGAGCGTGCCGTTGGAAAAATACTCCGGCAGTATCCCCGCCACGAACTCGTCATCTCGAGCAAGGTTTTCTTCCCCTTCAGCGACGACATCAATGATCGCGGCCTGTCCCGAAAACACATCAGCGAATCCATCGACCGTTCACTGAAACGCATCGGAACCGATTACCTCGACATCTATTTCTGCCACCGTTTCGATCCCGAAACGCCGTTGGAGGAAACGATTCGCGCGATGGATGATTTGATCCATCGAGGCAAGATTCTCTATTGGGGCACCAGTGAATGGAGCGCCGACCAGATTCGAGACGCGTGGACTTTGTGCGAGAAACACGGATACTATCCCCCTCAAGTCGAACAGCCCCAATACAATCTTCTCTTTCGTCGCCGCGTCGAGAACGAAATCTTTCCGTTGACCGAGGAACTCGGGCTCGGCATCGTCGCCTTCAGCCCTCTCGCTTCCGGGTTGCTCACCGGAAAATACGACGATGGTCTTCCCTCCGGCTCCCGTCTCGAACAACTCGAATGGTTACGAAAGATCATCTTAACAGAGAGGAATATTGAACTGTCCCGGAAATTCGGAGTTCTGGCGGAACAGGCGGGCATCGAGCGGCCCCTGCTTGCGCTGGCGTGGCTGCTGCGGCGAAAACAACTCTCGAGCATTCTTCTCGGCGCCAGCAGCCCCGAACAACTGCAACAGAATCTCCGCGCTCTCTCCGTGGAAATATCGGACGACCTCGCTGCCGAATTGAATCTGCTCTTCTCCTCGTGACTGATATTCACCGATCAACATCCCCCGGGCCGCAAACCATCCCGGGAACGACGGGGGCCTGTCGAAAAGACGCAGGCCCGAAGGGCGCGGCGTGTCCCTTCGGCAAGCGTGCCTGAAGTGGGGCAACTTCCGGTTGTGAATTTCGCTCGGAAAGGAGGGAGTTTCATGAAACGGAAAATGGAGCCCGCCGCCGTCCGCACGCAGCAAAGAGCCGCCGTTGGCCAACCTCCCGACCCCGGCCAACGGCCGCCCGGTGCCGCACTACGAACAAACACAAAAGACCGACGCCGGTGTTGACATTGTCGACAAAATTTCCGCGTTTCGGGCTGTTCCAATCAAGGGAAATCCGACATAGCGCCAGGCTACGGCAATGCCGTGCCCCGCAACGAAAATGATGCGTGGCGGTTCTAAATCGGAGAGCGGCCACCCGGGAGCATAGGAAATCTTGCGGAAGGGATGTAGGGAAATTGCGGAGGGTATGAGCGAGCGATCGGTCAGGATAACCTAACGACTCTCCCGTTTCAGGATCCTTTCCAGGGAGGAAACCAGATTCGGCAGGTCCGTGGAGATGACGTCCCATACTATGTCCCAGTCAACATCCAGGTAGTCGTGAACAATTTTGTGGCGCATTCCGATAATTTCAACCCACGGTATCTCGGGATATTATTCGCGTGTTTCAACAGAGACGTGCCGCGCCGCCTCGCCTATTACCTGAATAAGATGAGCAAGAACCATCCTGAGGTCCTCATCGGCGTCGAATCCTTCGCGGTCGATACGATTGGCCTTCTCCACAGTCTTGACGGCCATCTCAAACATATGCTCCAGGTAAAGGGAATCATCATGCCGCATATTGAACTTTGGCCGTGGACAACACTTTCTTCCGGATTCGACGATGAAGAAATTTTGGAGTGACCAAATCGATTTTCCGCCCTCCGAAAAGAGTCGAGAGTTCATTCTGGATTCGGATGAGACGCAAGCCGATTACGACATTCGGCTCGAACTCAACCAGGACGTCAATGTCACTTTGATCATCAAAATCGTCCCTGAGGACGGAACCGAATAGGGAGAGTTTGGCGATATGATTTCGACGGCGGAAGGCTGCCAGTTCATCTGGAGTTGGAAACTGAATTTTCGACTTTTGGAGCATCATTACGAAATTATACATCAAAAGTCGGCGCCGGGGTTGATATTGTCGACTAAATTTCCGCGTTTCGGGCCGTTTCGATTAAGGGAAACCCGACGTAACCCCAGGCCACGGCAACGCCGCGCTCCGCAACGGAAATAGAAATCAGAATGACGCACTCGGAATCGAAGTCGTATTGAGGCTTCGTCAAAGGGGATCGAAGAAATCCTCCATTCCGTGTTTCATCCGGATGACCTTTCGACCGCGCTGGCGCAAGGCGAGGTAATCCCCGTCCGCCTGCCCGCGAATCAAGCGTCCAAATGTCATCTCCTTTCCCGGAATCGGACAATCTTCTTGAATTTCATCCACGATCTGAACGAAGACCCCGCACGCCGGGCCGCCTTTGTGAAGTTGTCCCGTCGAGTGAAGAAAACGGGGACCGAACCCCACCGTTACGAATCGCCCCGTCTTTCTCTCGATTCTTTCCCGCTCTTTCTTCAACCATACGGCATTCTCCTCCGAGGGATCGATGAACGCCTGGAGCGCAATGTACTGCGTTTCAGCCGTAACAGCCTCTTTTAGAAATCGATCAACCTCCTCCTCCGGAACTTCCTCGATCTCTTCTCCTCTTCCCTTTCCTTCCAAAACCTTCTTTGCGAAGTCTTTCGCCAGTTGAACATCCGGTTGATCGAAAGGGTTGATCGAAAGCAGTTCCCCCAGCAAGGCCGTGGCCACCTCCCATCGGAAAAATTCTCCGCCGAGTTCAATCGGATCACGAAGGGCGATCACGTACCCTTTGTTTCGGAGGTCGCCGATTGTTTCTTCCGCTTCTTCTCCCTTCTCCTTTTGGGCGGCGTGAATCTTTACCACGAAACCATCCTTCGCCTCCTCAAAAGCGCCCGGCCGCGCCGTTTTCTCCCGCAAGACGGGAAGGATACCACGTCCTGACTTTCCCGTGCTCTCCGCCAGCAGTTGCTCCAACCAATCGGCAAAGGGAGCGTAGAGCGAGTCCGTTTCAAGGGGGAGTACCGCAAAACCGTCCTGCAACTCCTTACCGACGGCCGCAGCCAACAACGCCGCGGGGTTCTTCTCGCCGGTGGAACCTTCGCACGCAGACTTCATTCTCCGCGCCGAAACCTGCAAAGCCCGCAAATCAATTCCGAGAAGCGCCGCGGGTAGCAAGCCAAAAGGCGTCAACGCCGAGAAACGTCCTCCCACATCAGCGGGCGCCTCCACACAAGACCGAAATCCGCGCTCGCGCGCAGTCTGCTCGAGTGAACTTCCCGGATCCGTGATTGCGATGAAATTGCGGCCGGGTTCCTTTTGGATCTCTTTCACCCGATGCCAGAAGAACTCCATCAGGGTTCTTGTTTCGAGAGTGCCGCCGGATTTACTCGATACGATGAAGAGCGTACTTTCGAAGTTCAGCGATTCCGTGACACGGAGAATCGCTTCCGGGTGAGTCGTGTCGAGAACCGTCAGTCGAGGAAAGCCCCCGCGATTCCCGAAGACCTTCGCAAAGAGGTCCGGCGCGAGGCTGGACCCTCCCATTCCGAGAAGAACGACCGTTTCAAGACCCGCTCCGCGAACTTCTTCGGTGATCCGCAAGACCTCGTCCATCGTTTGATCCATCGTTTCCGGGAGATCGATCCACCCGAGCCGTTTGGAGAGCTCCGGAAGGTCCTTTTCGGCCCATATGGTGAAGTCCTTTCGGAACAGACGTGGCACGACTTCCTCCGCGCTCCACCGTTCAAGGATCGCTTGAATTCCGCCTTTTGGATCGTTCACTTCGTTACCCTCGGACTCGGTCCCGATCGGCCTCGCGGCTCGGTAATCAAAATCGCGGCCGCCACGACGGTCGTCCATCTCCCGTCCTTCGCTCCGATCGCCGACTGAGTAACGTTTGTCGTACGCACGATGTTCTTCTCGAGTTTCCACAGTTTTCGCCGTTCATCCCAGGACTTGTCCTCGTCGAAGGGGATGCCCAGCGTCGTGGCCAACATCTTGGCCGCCAGATCCTCGGCATAGTCCCCCGCTTTGTCGTCCGTTTGGCCGTAGGCGTGATGCTCCGAAAGATAACCGTGCAGATCCCGATCTTTGGGAATCGCAAGACCGACCGAGGCCGCCACGAGGCGATTCGGTTCATTCGTGCTGCAATCCGACATCACGCAAAACACGATCTCCCCCGGAGAAAAGTATTTCAATCCAATACTACGGGGAATAATCTTGCACCGGGGTGGAAAGATGGAGGAGACCCGGACAAGGTTGAAGTTTGCAATTCGCGCGTTCCGCAGCGCGTTCTCGAACGACTCCAACTTCTCCTTCGCTCGTCCCACCCCCTTCGTCAGAAAAATGCTGTGTGGAACCAACCTCTTTTTCCTCCTTGCCGACTTTACCTCCAACCGTTCCCACTTTTTCTCCGTCTCGCAAACCTTTCGGGAACGTTCTTCACAATCCTTTCAAATCTGAAAAACGCGCTATTTTTCAACCGCTTTCATTACGAGGCAAGAAGAAAACGAAGAAATCCTGGAAATGCATAGGTAATTGGTCAGCCCCCTGGAGGGACGTTTTTTCCTTCCCTTAAGATCTCCAGCCGCGGGGGATGACGTGGTCGATGGCCTCGGAAAGCCGGCGCGCGGCGTTCCGGATGTCCTTCGGCACGGAAAAAGGAGACGCGACAACCTCGCCGAAATTCTCCGTCGCCGACTTCAATTCGAGAATGTCCTCTTTTTCGACCGTGATCGGCAACCGTTCTTCCAGAAGAATCACGAGCGCGTTTTCCCATTGCCTCGCCAGTTCCGAAACCCGTTTCCGAAACTCGGCTCTCGCCTCGATATCGGTGTCTCCGTCCAACATCCCGGCCTCGCGCGCTAGGCGAGGAGTGAGAACCACCTTTTTCTTCCCATGGCGGGCCAAATAGGTCGTTACGCGCCAGGCATCCCGCGCCAGCTGCTCAAAGATGCTCGGCGGGGCGCTCGGAGAAGGTCCAACCTTTATCGGGACCGTCCATTTCCATTCCGCACGGCCCGGAGGAGCATCCGGCCGCACAGCCCATTCCCTTTGCTCGGCCACGAAGACCTTTCCGGCGGAATCGGTTCGCTCGAAGAGGATCACCGAAAAGGTCTCACTCGGCGGCACCCTGTATGGTATCCCCCACGTGTAGGTCGTATGCGGCTCGAGAGCCGGACAGCGAACCCTCATTCGCAAGAGATTATTGACGGCGGCCCAGAGCGTCGTGCGGGGCAGGGGCGAGTCTCCGGCCACACGGCGGCATCGAATCAGAATCGGGTGTCCCGGTGCCGGCGTGTCGCCTCCGAGGTCCAAAATCTCCCATCTCCCCGGTTCTCGTTGCGCAAAACGTTTCCCCCCTTCCTCCCGTTCCGCCTCTTTTTCTCCGACGGATTTGATCACACCGACAACCGTATCCCGTTCGAGAAGAAGGAGCGGCGAGTCCGATGGGAGCAGGAAGACGAGCGTCTCGCCTCTGGGATACCTTTTGCGAAGTTCGGCTGTGATTTGGGGACGTTGGAGGGAAAGCGAGAAGGCCGGATCAACGAAGTCGCTCTTGCGCGCGAATCGAACCCCGACGGCATCCGCTCGGCGTATCCCCGCTTCGATAAGGAGAGCGCGCTCCCCTCTGGGACGAATCTCTGCGGGATGGATTCGTGTATTCCATTCCGGAGGCGTTTGGGCCCGCGGCGGAAAAAGACGATACCATGGCCCCGACTCGACGGACTCCGGAAGACGCACCGTGACCAAAGTCCATTTCTTCCAAGCCTCTTCTCTCAGAGGGAAAAACACGGCCGTCTCTTTCCCCGGTTGGAGAGCCACGACGCGGGTTTTCTCCGGTTCGTTTCCCAAGCCGATCGCCAGCGTAACGACGGGAATCGGCCGCAACCGAGATCTGTTGCCGAGACCGACCACGACACCCTTGTTCCTCCGTTCGACGAAGTTCACGATGCCATGTTCCCGTGCTCTCAACCGTCCGACAAGAACCGGTTCTCCGACGAGAAATGTGCGGAGGGAGCCGGCGGAAACGAGCCTGACCTCCAATGTCTCTCCCAATCTTTCAAGAGGAACAGGACATTGAACGACAGTGTCTCCGGCAGATACGGTCCGGCGGTCACGGTATTGGTTACCACGTAAATCCAACATCAGAGCCGTCTTGTTTTTTTCGCGTTTTTGCGGAACCAATTTCCTCGGATCACGAGGCCAGGTCCTTTTCATAAATCGGAGTTCGAGAATCCTTCCGAGTTCCCTCCTCGCCTCGGTATCGAGAGGAAGAATGAATCGGAAAACTTTCTTTCTTTCGGTGATCTCCACTCCGCGCGGAACCGATTTCCCTTCGCGGGAAAGCGCTTCGAATCGAATCTCGCCCGGCTCCGAAAGGTGAGGGGGTGGAACGTCGATGTAGAAACTCCGCCTTTGATCACCGGCGGATATTCTTCCCTCCATGATTCCCGGCGCCAACGGGAAATAAGGGCTCGTCACGGAGACGGCCTTTCCGGGCTTCACCGTTACCGTCAATCGTTTATCGAGAAAGGTATCGCCGGTCGAGCCGTCGAGAAGTCGAATCGTAACCACCGCGTCCGTTTCCGCGTTTCCGTCGTTTTCGATGATTGCCTTCAACGAGGCGGGAGCGCCGGGGAGATCGGTATTGGAGAGCGAGGCTTCCGTGATGCGGAGATCCTCGCGATCCGGGGGATGTCTGTGAAAGCCCGCTCGGAGAAGTGCAAAGCCGCCGGGGACGAAGGGGCCGCGCCCGGACTCCAGAACCGCCACGCCCGTTTCCACCTCTCCGGGAAACCACGGAATCGAGACGACCGTTGTCTCCTGCGGAAAGACCGGAGGCAACAGAATCGTCTTTTCGAACCCGCCCCCCTCGAGATGCAGTACTCCGGACGATGTTTCCGAAGCGGCGCTTCCCGTATTCGAGACGGTTATTAGCACTTCAACTGGTTCCTCCGTCGTAGCGGTACGGACCGTCAACCTTCTCAAGGAAAGCTGAGGGGAAGTGCGGGCGGAGACGAATGTGGATTTCTCGAAATCGGAACACCGAAAACGAAGTGTGCGTGTTTCCGCCTCCGCCTTAAATGAAACTGAAACGCGGGACTGCATACCCGGTCCCAGAGAAGGGAGCGAGACACGAATCTCCCTTGAACCATACCACCAACGGCCGGTATCCGCGGGAGCCGTTTCCGTCTCCTCGTTTTCAAGAAAAGCGGTGGCGGTAAAGGTTTCTCCCAGTTCGGGATGCGGAGGAGTGAGGAGGATGCGATTCCCGACAAGGCTCCGATGTCCGGGTTGCGGGGGACGTGTGAGGTGTCTCTGCCTCGATACATTCCAGTACGAGGAATTCGGTTTCCATTCGAGGATACGCGTCTTCGTACCGTCTGGAAGGAGTCGCCCCTCGTCGTCAAGAAGGGATACTTCGAGGAGAAAACGAATAAAGAGCCGCCGCCAATCCGCGCGGGGAACGGGCAGTTGGAGTCTGATCAAGGAATCTCCCGCTTCCAACGAAAGGCCCGACCATTCCTGGTAATACACGGGTCGCTTCCCCACTCGAACTTCCACGGCGCTCCAACGTATTTTCGTCTTTCCCATCATTTCGGGAACTTGTTTCCGCCGCACATTCCAAAAGATCGTCTTCGGACGGAGTGTATATCGTTCCGCGAAAAACCCTTTCCAACGAAGTCCGATGCGCGATACCACGCGGGATTTCCTCCGGAAATCGCGGGTGTACGAGAGGCGCGGCTCAACAGAAAAACTTCCTCGTTCCACACGGCTGATTTCACCGTCGGACAGTCTCTCTCTTTCAAGAATAAATCTTTTTCGCGGTCCTGAAACCCAACGGTCCGCCGCAGCAAGAACCGTTGATGACGGAAGAAGAACCGCGAGGACGAGATAAAACACCTTTTGTAAAACCGGTTTCATGCAAGCCAGCCCCCACGGGACTTCCCATCGGGGGTTCACGGCGGACACCGAAAACACGGAAAATTGGAAAAAAGGGGGAAGGGGAAGCAGCGAGTTTTCCGGGGAATCTCCCCCGCCTTTGTTCTCCTCACTTTTTCCTTTTGCCTTTTGCCATTTTCCTTTTTTTCTCTTCTCCACCCCTTCATCGCTTTCAAATGTTCAACCCGCATCTTTCCGGAGACTACTTCTCCAGTTCTTGAAACAACCCCTTCAACTCGTCCTTCAGTTCCTTCGTCGCCGGAGTCCCGGGACGAAAAATCTCCTTCAATTCCTCTCCCATATTCCCGACGATCTCCGTCGGATTCTGCTTCATCAGTTCCTCGATCTCACTGATTTCTTTCCTCAAGACTTCCGCGATCCGGCGGGAAAGATCGTCTTCCTTTCTGGCCACCACGGCGAGACTCTCTTCCAGGCGCTGCTTCTTGAACTCCAACATTTCATGAATGTCGCTGAAGCCCTTCTCTGAAGCCTGCTTTACCAACTGATCCAGGATCTTTCGCCTCTCCTCATCGCGAATCCTCTCCATATCTTGATCATGCGTAATCTCCGCGCCCTGAAATTCCGCACCCACATCTTCCGCCGCACCTCCGCCGTTTTGCTTGTTCTGCAAGCCCTTGAGAAAGGACAGCATCCCCCCCGCCTCGGATGCCTTCGGTTCTGAAGGATTGGGAGGCGACGCGGGAGCCTGTGCGACAGGTGGCGTTTCCTTCGAGAAATCTTCCTTCCCCGACGGTGCCATCGCGGTGGATTGAACCTTTTTCAAAAAAGCCTGCATCCCTGAGGAATCGCTCTTGGGCTCCGCCGGCCCGACAGCCGATTCTTCTTCCGGGGCTTCTTGGGGAGATTCGGTCCGTCCCCCCTGTTGCGCGGCCTGTTGAAGATTCTGTAACACCCCGAGCATTCCTCCCGGCGGCGACTTTGGATTTGGAGAAGAGGGCCGGGGTGCCACAGATTCGGCGGATCCGCTCCCGAACGACGGAGGAGGAAGAACCGGAGAAGCCCGTCGCGCCTGTTTCTCAGCCGCGGCTTCCTTCACCGTCATCGGTAGAGGGATCGCTCCCTTCGGAACCAAAGGATGCCTTCGTTCCGGCGTTTCCTTCCTCTCCGCTGCATCGCCGGTGGGAGAGGACGGGGTCGTTTCAACGCGTCGATCCGGTGGAGCTTCGGTCGAACCGGCCGGCGTCTCGGTTCCGAGCGCCGCGCGGTATTTTTCCAAGGCTTCCCGAATCTTACGACCCGGCGCGCCTTCTCGCTCCGCCGCCGAGAGCGATTCCAGACGATGCTCCAGTTGTTCGATCTGCCGGAGCAGGCTTTGCTTGAGAAATTCGTCCGGTTCGAGAAGTGTCTCTCCCGAATCGAAAGACGCCATGGAACGGTTTATCGAAACTGGTTCAACCAGAAGACGACCGCAATCACGGAATAGGCGAAGAAGAGCAACGTCAAGGCGATCGTCAATAACAACGTCATCGGAAATTCAAAATAATTCATGATCGCCGTCGCGATCCGGACGACGTTCTGTCCGAAGGATTCATTGAGCGCCCGTTGAATCTTCTCCTTGTGGAGGGGCATGAAGATGAATTTTATGATGATAAAGGTGATGATCGGAATCAGAACGCCCAGAAAGAGGAAAACCGCGCCCGTGATGATCGAGACCCACAGCGCCACTCCGGTTACGATAACAAGGATCGTCAACCATATTCCCCGAACGATCGGATCTGATTTCGGCCCTTCCATAGAGTCACCCCGTAATGAATTCTCGTCGGGGCGAGAGGATTTGAACCTCCGACCCCCTGCTCCCGAAGCAGGTGCGCTACCGGGCTGCGCTACGCCCCGAATTCCACGACGGTCATCCTAACACAGGTCTTCGTCCCAAGCAAAAACGAAAACGGCCGGTTTCTGGAAAAACCGTCGGAACGGATCCGACAACATGGTGGGCGATAAAATCCTCTCGAATCCCGGTATTCTTTCCCTTCTCCATCCCTCTTTTCCCCGTCCCTCTTCCGTTTCCTTCTTCGTCGACCTCTTCCCCCGAGGACTTCCTCTTCCGATGTCAGCCGATCACCAGGTCGTTCCGGTGAATGACCTCGTCACCTCGAGAATATCCCAGGATGGATTCGATCTCCCGAGAGTCCCGCCGTCGGATTCGTGCCAGGGCCCGGGAATCGTACCGACTCAGCCCCTGCCCCAGAACAGCCCCCGCTTCATCCACGATCTCCACCGCCGCTCCCTCCCCGAAATCCCCCTCGACCGCCACGACTCCTTTCGGCAAAAGACTCGATCCGCGCTTCAGCAACGCTTCCGCGGCCCCGGCATCCACGACTACCTTTCCATCGGGAACCAGGCCGTCCGCGATCCATCGCTTTCGCGCAACAAGACGGCGCGGAGACGGAAGAAACCAGGTTCCGACGTCCTCCCCCGCCAACACCTTTCTCAGAATATTCGGGGTTCCGCCGTTTGCGATTACCGTCGGGCGCCCCGCGCGCGCCATTCGCTCCGCAACGCGGACCTTCGTGATCATTCCCCCCGTCCCGGTCTTCGATTCCGCTCCCCCCGCAGCCCGTCGCATCTCCTCCGTGATCACCGTCACGACCCGAATCCGCTTTCCCCAACGGCCGTCTCGACGCATCCGCAATCCGTCGGTATCCGTCAATATCACCAGGAGATCCGCTTCGATCATATCCGCCACGAGTCCGGCGAGTGTGTCGTTGTCGCCGAGTTGAAGTTCATCGGCCGCGACGACATCGTTTTCGTTGACGATCGGAAGAACGCCTCGATGAAGCAGCCGTTCGAGAACGCGACGAATATTCTGATGAGAACGGCGGTTCGCCATCTCCTGCCGCGTCAGCAATATCTGAGCGACACAGATCCGTCGCCGCCGGAACAAACGTGCGTATTCATGCATCAACTCACCCTGCCCGATCGCGGCGCAGGCCTGGCGTTCCACCAGCGCCGAGGGGGGGAGATCGAGCCCGAGGATTCCCATTCCCGCTCCTACGGCTCCGGAGGAAACCAAAAGAACGTCAATCCCGCGCTTCCGAGCCGTCGCCGCCTCGCCGACGACCCTCGCAAGCGCCTTGGGATCCAACCTGTGCCGTGGATCGGAAAGCAACCGAGTGCCGACCTTCAAAACAATTCTCCGCGGCGAAAGATGTTTTCGAATACGCTTCATTAATTCACCGCCGAAAGAATCCTTCCCCAAAGCGCAAAGAACTCAGCGAAACAGATTCCGTTCCGTTTTCTCTCCGCCTCTTTCCTGCACACGCGGTTTTCGAAAAAAGATCGGAAATCAAATGGTACTCGGACATCTTTTGGTTCGGCCATCCTTTGGTTCGGCTCCTTCTCCCAAGGAAAAACTCTCAAGAACGAAGGGGTTCCTACTCCACCGCCCTATTCCACGGCCGCACGAATCTCGAACCACTGCTTGTCCACGACCTCCGCCCCGCGTAACTCCTCCTCCCATTCTCTCTGCAGATGGTCCATCTCGCTGCGGGATTCCGAGATTCTTCGGCGAAGATCCTCGAGCTGATGCGATTCGAAATCCTGAATCCGTTCCAAAAGGCTCCGGCCGTTCTCCTCGCGCAACTTCGCCAATCCGGCACGCATTGCAGCAACCTGTCGCTCCGCCTTCGTCACCTCACGCCTCTTCTTCTCAACTTCCTCACGCAGTTTCCGTAACTCCTCACTGGCGGCTCCCAATCGCTCCTCATTCGCCCACTCTTCTTGTAAGGCCCGAAACTCTTCGCGATATTCCGACAACGCCGCTTCCAGTCGCTTGCGCTCCTCTTCCTCGCGCCGTTTCAACAAGAGACGTAGATCTCGCAATCCCGCTTGCGCCCGACTCGCTCGTTCCTTCTCCAACGCGATCAATTCCGACCGCAAACGGTCTCCTCGGTGGGAGAGTTCCTCGATCTTCGCCTCCAAACGCTCCTTGCGGCTCCCCAACTCCTGGATCTCCGCCCTCAAACGATCCCTCTTGCGAACCTCTTCTCCGCGTTCGACCCGCAAAGCCCCGAGTTCTTCTTCCAGCGCCTCGCGCTCCCGCCGCACACCCTCGGCTTGTTCGGTGTGCATCTTGACCTGAGCCTCGAGCGCGGCGGCGCGGGCGATCAGTTCCTCGACCCGCGTCCGGCTCGCCGCCGCTTCACCTTCCGCCGCTTCCAACGCGGTCTGCGCGTCGGCGCGTCGCCGCTCGAGAGCGGCCAGCTCCCTCTCGAGTTCCTGGAGACGCGCCACCCGTTCCTCCAAGGCCCGCTCCGCTTCCGCACGTGCCCCTTCCAAAGCCGCCCGTTCCTCTTCCAACCTTTCTCGTAATTCGGTGCCCTCCGCGCTCCTCCGCTCGATCTCCTCCCGCAACGCACGGCACCGCTCTTCCAAACGTGCTCGCTCCGCTTCCCCTTCCTCCCGCAACGCGCGCGTTCTCTCGACCTCGTCGCGCAATTCACCGGCCTCGGTCTTGAGAATCTCGCAGGAATCAAAAAGGACACGCCTGTCTTGCTCCGCCCGCTCGATCTCCGCGGTCATCTCCTCGATACGACGTTGCAACGCTCCTTCCTGCTCGATCCGCTCCGCCAGTTCCGCCTCCACCCGCCGGCGGTCCTCGCACCAAGCCTCGCGCAATGCCGAAAATTCCTCCTCCGCCCGCCGCCGGTTCTCACTCAACTCCGAAATTTCCGCCTCGAGCGCGGATCGCTTCGCGGTTAATTCCTCCGTCGCACGGCGGGCCGCCTGCGCGTCCGCCTCCAAGCGCAAACACTCTGCTTGGAGATCCGAGCGACGTTTGGCGGCGGCCGCCGCCTCGTCCTCCGTCTCCAAAAGCCTCCGGACCAGGGCCGTCCGTAAATCCCGCAGTTCCGCAATGGTCCCGCTTTGAACCGCCACCTCTTCTTCCAATCCGTCGATCCGCTCCCGCAAGACGCGAATCTCCTCGGCCGCTCGGCTTACGTTGCGCCGGGCTTGCGCCTCCTCAAGCCGCAACGCTTCCCGCTTCTCCTCCAGCTCCGCAATCTCGCCCCGCAGAGCCTTGAGCCGGTCGCGAACCAGCGCCAATTCCGCATCGTAGGCGCCGCGTTGAACTTGGAGT
>RFFU01000019.1 GCA_003697085.1 Candidatus Hydrogenedentota bacterium | reverse complement strand
GGAAAGCGGTGATCGTGAATAACCGCATCATCGGCGTCCCCTCAACAAAAAGGGAGTAGGAGGCGGGCGAAGGGGGGGAAAGAAGAGGGAGGAGGAGAAGGGGAGAACGAGAGAGGGGGGAGCACGGGCGGGGAAGAGTTGAGGAAACGAACACAAGGAGTCGATTAGGAATGGAGAAGAAAAAAGTCGTTCTGGCCTATTCGGGTGGCCTCGACACGTCGGTGATTTTGAAGTGGCTGATCGAAGAAAGGGGTTACGATGTGATCGCCTACGCGGCCGATGTCGGTCAAGGCGCGGAAGTGGACGGGATTCGAGAGAAGGCGGCAAGGACCGGAGCCATCAAGACGATTGTATCGGATCTCCGCGAGGATTTCGTCCGCGATTTCGTCTTTCCGGCTTTTCGGATGAATGCGGTATATGAGGGAACGTATCTGTTGGGGACGAGTTTAGCGCGCCCGTGTATCGCGAAGAAGCAGATCGAGATCGCGCGAGAGGAGGGTGCGGTGGCTGTTTCGCATGGCGCCACGGGCAAGGGGAACGATCAGGTCCGTTTCGAGTTGACATACTTGGCGTTGGAGCCGGAGATCGAGATCGTTGCTCCGTGGCGCGAGTGGTCCTTTGCGGGGAGATCGGATCTGGTGGCCTACGCGGAGGAGCACGGGATCGAAGTGCCGCGGATTGCGGGAAAGACCTATTCCAGCGATCGAAACCTCCTTCACATCTCGTATGAAGGAGGAATCTTGGAGGACCCGTGGGCGGAGCCGCCGTCGGATATCTTCCAGATCACGACGGATCCTCGGGAGGCTCCGGACGAGCCGGAGGAGATCACGATCGATTTCGAGAGAGGCGATCCCGTGGCGGTGGATGGAACCCGCTGTTCTCCGGCGGAACTCTTGGGCGAATTGAACCGGCGTGGCGGGCGGCACGGAATCGGTCGCGCGGATATCGTCGAGAACCGGTATGTGGGGATGAAATCGCGGGGGGTATACGAGACGCCGGGAGGGACGATCCTTCAGACGGCGCATCGGGCTTTGGAGACGATCACGTTGGATCGGGAGGTGTTGCATTTGCGGGACAGTCTGATCCCGCGCTATGCGGAGATGTGTTATTACGGGTACTGGTTTGCTCCGGAGCGGGAGATGATTCAGGCGGCTTGCGATGAGGTTCAGAAGGTCGTGACGGGAACGGTGCGTCTAAGGCTTTACAAAGGCTCCTGCGTCGTTACTGGGAGGAAATCACCGCGGTCGCTCTACCGGGGGGACCTCTCGACGTTCGAGGCGGGAGGCGCTTACAATCAAGCGGACGCAACGGGCTTCATTCGACTCAATGCCCTCCGCCTCCGCACGCGCGCTCGGATCGATCATGGCGGATAAACGGGGGAGAAGAAGGCGGGGGGGCGTGAACCGGAAGCCGTGGGGCGGCGGCTATGCGCGTCCTACCTCAAGTATAATTGAAGATTTTACGGAATCGATATCCTTCGATCATCGATTGGCGCCGTACGATATTAAACTCTCGATCGCGCATGCGCGTATGTTGGGACGGCAAGGCATCATTCCGGCTTCGGATGCGCGTCGTCTCGTCAAAGAACTTGAACGATTGGAAAACGAGGTCGGGGAGGGAAAGGTGCGGTGGAACTCGGCGCTCGAGGATGTTCATATGAACATCGAGGCGATCCTGACGAAGCGGTTGGGAGCGGCGGGAAAGCGCGTGCACACGGGGCGGAGTCGAAACGACCAGGTGGCGACGGCGTTCCGCCTCTATTGCGCGGACGCGGCCGAGGGACTTTCGAAGAGGTGCGCGCTGTTACAGAGCGCGATTCGGCGTTCCGCGCGGAGATTCGGATCAGTTGTACTTCCCGGATACACCCATCTCCAGCAGGCCCAGCCGGTGACGTGGCGCACGTATTGCGAGGCCTATCTCGCGATGTTTGATCGCGATCGCGGACGCTTCCGTGCTTCGAAGGAGCGCGCTATGGAATACTGTCCGTTGGGAGCGGCGGCGCTTGCCGGAACCTCCTTCCCGCTCGATCGCCGCGCCGTCGCTCGCGAACTGGGGTTTCGCGTCCCGGCTCCGAATCCGATGGATGCCGTCTCCGACCGGGATTTCGCCGTGGAGTTACTCGCCGCTCTCGCTCTCTGTCAAACGCACTTGTCGCGTTTGGCGGAGGACCTGGTGATTTATTCCTCCCGGGAGTTCGGATTCGTGCGACTTGACGACTCCGTCACTACTGGTTCTTCGATTATGCCGCAGAAGAAGAATCCGGATGTATGTGAGTTGGCGCGGGGGAAGTGTGGTCGGGTCTTTGGAAGTCTGATGGCTCTTTTAACCGTTCTCAAAGGCCTTCCGATGACGTATAACCGCGACCTCCAGGAGGACAAGGAGTCGGTGTTCGATGCGGTGGAGACGGTGGGGAAGAGTCTGGAGGCGATGGCGGAATGCGTCGATGGGATTTACGTGGATCGTGAGAGAGCGGCGGCCGTTCTGGGGCGGGAGACGTTGGCGACGGATATTGCGGAGTATCTCGTCGCGGAGGCCGGGGTTCCTTTTCGTGAGGCGCATGCAATTGTTGCGCGACTTGTGGCTTCGACCGATCGGCTGGAGCGGGTGACCGAGGAGGCCTTGCGTGAAGCGCATCCGTCCCTATCCGGCGCGAAGTTCTCGATTTCGTTCGAAGAAGCGGTTCGGAGGCGCGGTCTTCCGGGAGTTGCTCGGAAGCGGATGATGAAGAAGGAAAAGCGGAGGGAACGGCGATGACGCCGGAAGCGGCTTTGCCTCGTTGCCTCCGGTTCCGCGGCGGGAAACTGGAGATGGAAGGCGTGGCGTTGGCGTCTCTGGCGGAGAAGTATGGAACGCCCTTGTATGTCTATTCGTGGGGGGATGTGAGGAGAAGGATTGCGTCTTATCAAGAGGCGTTTGCGGAGTTCGGCGTGCTCGTCGCGTACGCGGTGAAGGCGAACCCGAATCTGTGTCTTTTGCGGCGTGCGGCGGCGATGGGGTGTGGGGCGGACATCGTCTCCGGCGGCGAACTCGACAGGGCATTGCGGGCGGGGATTTCGGCGGAGCGGATCGTTTTTGCGGGCGTCGGGAAATCGCGCACGGAGATGGCCGCGGCCTTGAGGGCGGGGATTAGACTATTCAATGTTGAATCAATTCCGGAACTGGAATTGTTGGGGAGTGTGGCGAAGGAGTACGGAACGAAGGCGCCCGTCGCCGTCCGCGTCAACCCTGACGTCGATCCGCGGACCCATGCTTATGTCGCGACCGGAAAGAAGGAGTCGAAATTCGGGCTCGATATTCGAGCCGCGATTGAGGCCTATCGCGCCGCAAGCGCCCACCCGAACCTCGATCCGATCGGGATTCACTGTCATATCGGTTCTCAGATCACCTCCACGGGCCCCTTCGTTAAGGCTGTAGAGAAGATCGGACGAGTGATCCGGGAACTTCGGGGGTTGGGAATCGAGATTCGTTTTCTCGATATCGGAGGCGGCCTCGGGATTCGGTATCAGGACGAGACGCCGCCGGCTCCGGCCGAACTCGCCGCGGCCGTGAAACCCTTTTTGAAGGCCTCGGAATGCCGGGTGATTCTAGAGCCGGGGAGAAGCATCGTGGGCGAGGCCGGAGTGCTCTTGACCCGGGTCCATTATGTGAAACAGACTCCGATTCACCGCTATGTGATCGTCGATGCCGCCATGAATGATCTCTTGCGCCCCGCGCTCTACGGCGCCTATCACCCGATCTGGCACGTCGAGGGGAAGGAAGGGAGGCCGGAGACGACATGCGAGATCGTCGGGCCGGTCTGCGAAACGGGCGATTTCCTGGCGAAAGGCCGCGTGATGCCGCTTCCCGTCGCCGGTGATCTCTTGGCGGTCGGCTCGGCGGGGGCCTACGGAATGGCGATGAGTTCGAATTACAATATGAGACTGCGTCCGGCCGAGGTCGTCGTGGACGGCGGGCAAGCCTCTCTGGCGCGCCGGAGGGAGACGTTCGAGGATTTGTATCGTTGCGAGGAGGTGGCGGAGGATGAGTGACGTGAGTCGGTTGAGGGGTTCGTTCGTGGCGTTGGTGACTCCGTTCGACGAACGGTTTGATGTGGACGAGGGGGCGTTGCGCGATTTGGTGGAATGGCACATCGAACAAGGAACCGACGGAATCGTTCCCTGTGGAACGACGGGGGAATCGGCGACGCTGAGTCACGAGGAGCACAAGCGCGTGATCGAACTCGTCGTGAAAGCCGTGGACGGTCGCGTTCCGGTCATCGCCGGCGCCGGTTCCAATTCGACGCGCGAGTCGATCGAATTGACGCGGCACGCGGCCGATGTCGGAGCGGATTTCGTCCTTTCGATCACGCCCTATTACAACAAACCGACACAGGACGGATTGGTGAGGCATTTTCAAGAGATTGCGGATGCGGTCGATATTCCGCTGGTTCTCTACAATGTCCCGGGAAGAACCTCGGTGAATATGCTGCCGGCGGCGGTGGCCGCGGCGGCGCAACATCCTCGGATCGTCGGAATCAAAGAAGCCACGGCGAATCTTGCCCAGATATCGGAAGTTATCCGCTCGACGCCGCCCGATTTCGTCGTCCTTTCCGGAGACGACTTCACCGTCCTGCCGACGTTGGCCGTGGGGGGGCGGGGAGTGATCTCCGTGACGGCCAATCTCGTTCCAAAACTGAACGCGGAATTGATTCGGTTATGGGAAAGGGGAGAGGTGGAGAAGGCGCGGGAGATTCATTTTCGTTTGTTGCCGCTGGCTCGGGCGTGTTTTCTTGAGACGAATCCGATTCCGGTAAAGGCTGGAGTCGCCCGACTCCGCGGAATATCGCCTCGCGTTCGGCTGCCGTTGCTCGAGGCGTCGCCGAAGACGCGGGAGGAACTGGAGCGGGTGCTGGCGACCCTCTGACCACGGAAAAAGGGGGGAAGGGAACCACGGAACACGCGGAACGCACGGAAGGGAAAGGAACCACGGAAGAGCCGGAAAAAGGATTTGCCACAGAGGCACAGAGACACGGAGAGAAAGGAAAAAGATGAGGAGGGGGGAGAGGGAACCACGGTGGACACGGAAAAGAGAAAGGTAAAAGGAAAAAGGGAAAGGCAAAAGGAAAACGGAAAGAAGGGGTGACGGCGTGATTTGGGAGCGCGGGCGTCCTGCATGCAAGCGAGCGGCCCCCGACATCGTCATTGCAATTGTAGGGGTGATCGGCGGGTCGCCCACCACCGGTCTGTCGACAAGAGAGTCCGCGCGCTCCTGTTCTTTTCCCCTTTTCCTCGCCTCTCCAAGTGGCTCACCATGTACCTGTGCATTCCCCGGATGAGATACGTTTTGACTTTATCGTGGCTTCGATTCATTTTATGCTTCGGAGAACGAGGAAGGAGAGGTGGCCGAGTGGCTTAAGGCGGTGGTTTGCTAAACCACTGAGTCGGTAACACCGGCTCCGGGGGTTCGAATCCCCCCCTCTCCGAACGGAAAGGCGGCGTCCCGAAGGGACGGCGGCTTTCCGTTTGAAATGTTGGGATTCGAACGGGCGTGAGCCGGTTCCGCACAAGCGGAACGCGCGGCAGGGAAGCCGCGCGAGGCGAGCGGCCAGGCCCGTAGGGAGGAGGCAGGATGCCGACGAGCGAAGGGCGAATCCCCCCCTCTCCGAGCCTCCAAAAAAAAAAACCGGGATTCGAACGCCGCGTCCGTGGGCTGCCTCACAGCGCCCGAAGCGCCCCCACCTTCTCTCCCTTCCACGAATCTCGTGTCCTCCGCGTTGATCCTTCTCTTCGCGATCTTCCGTAACCCCTGTGGGCAGTTCCTTTTCGGAACGGCTTCAGAATTCTTGTCACCGGACTTCTGCAAGTCGCATACGAGGAAACCACGGAGAACACGGAGGACACGGAGAAGTCACGGAGAAAGAAAGGAAGAAGAGACCGGCGAACGTCCTTTTCTGAAAGCGTAAAACCTGAAAAAAACGCTTACCGCGCGCGGAGGAAAGGAAAAGAAAAACCAGAATGCGTCGAATCTGCGGGCTTTTCGGGTCTCTTCCTTTTTTCATTTCATTCTCTGTAATCTCTGTGTCTCTGTGGTGTATCCCTTTTTTCGGGAACCTGCAGAACTCCGGCTTGTCAGATCAGATATAGAGCACTTCGAAAGCGGCACGATTCCGCCGAGCCGCTTCCTCGATCACTCTCTGATACAATTCCACGTCGTCTCCCGGATGAACCCAGAAAGTAATGTGTTGGTAATCACACAACCGTTTTTCGCTCTCCTCGATCATCCTCGAAAGATCTTCTTCCGACAATTTTTTATCGTAATAGGGAATTTTCTCATCCGGCGCCAAGAGCCCGAATTTACCGGATAGAATACGAAAATCTGCTCCCGATGCTTTCGCTTTTTGTTCGATTCTCTGAATCCGAGGTGAAACATAACGTTCCCTGGCGGGCAGGGGGGCCTGATCGTTCTTTTTTCGTGCCGAACAATATGTCACATATACAGTCTTCAAGGTCCGCTCCTTTGCAGAAAACTCTTGCGGGAAATATTTCCAGACTTGCTTTCATTTTGGGGCGCCTGGGACTCGAACCCAGAACCCGCGGGTTAAAAGCCCGACGCTCTACCAAATTGAGCTAACGCCCCAAGAAAAACGAGACGCATCCTACGGAACCTTGCTCTACTCTGCAATACTCTTTCCAATCGGTACAACGAAAAATGGGCGCCTTTTGCCAGACGATGCCGGAATTCAGCTTGACGGAGAACCCATAGAGGAGCGATGCGGTCAACCCCGGATCCTCCAGACCTTTTTTGTTCGGCCAAAACGCCCGCCGGACGACAGACATGTTCTCTCATCAGGGTCTGTTTCCCGAAATCCGCGCCGATGATCTTCCCTGCCCACCAAACGAGGAGACTCAGTCGATTTCGACCCAAAAATCAGTCGATTCGACCTAAAGAAGTTGAGAGAGATTCGGCAGCGGGACGTTCTGGGCGGCACCGAGGGCGGTCTGGAGTTTCATCTGGAGGCGTTGGAGGTCGGAGACCGCCTCGGCGATATCGAGATCCTCGTTCACACTGATCACTTTCTTCGCCTGATCAATCATTCCCTCGGTTCGCGCCGATTCCTTTTCGAGGCGCTGGACCGATCCGCCGATTTCACCAATCAAATCGTTGAAATGTTCCAGTGCCCGATCGACCTCTCCGAGCCGATCCGTTCTCGCTTCCCGAAAGCGCCCGGCGCGAAGATCGGAGACCGCCTGGATCAAGGAATCGAAAACGGACGTATCCGCTTCCCGCGCAGCCGGAATGTTCGCCGGCATATTGCTGGTCCCATCCGTCATTCCCATCCGCCGGAGAAACTCACCGGAAGCAAGATCGCGGATATAGATTTGATCCGGTTCGCGGGTTTCGATTCTGAGATTGTATTGAAGCGGATTGCGGGAAAGGAGGTTTGCCGGTGGAGAGCCGCTGTTCGTCACTCCCAAGAGCCGCAAGGCGTTACTCGCTCCCGGCGCCGTGTCGTCGATTTCGACCCCGCCGTTCAGTTTCAGGGCGAACCCGCCGGGAACGCTTTGCACGGAGGCTGTTACGCCCGTCGTGTCGGAAACGGAGTTGAAGGCGTTGACGACGTCGTTGAGTGAGGCTCCGGCAGAAATCGTAATATCGGTTCCGTTGATCGTCACTGTTCCTGCGGTCGCCCCCAGCGCCGCATTCGGATCGGCAACGGTCGCCTGTCCTGTCAACGTTCCCGTCACGGACGCCTTTACCTCCGGAGCGAGCCGATTGATGCGATCCGCCAAATCCAAGAAGGAATCCTGAGTGCTGTCGAAATAGATTCGGTGCCCCTGCACCTCGAAAAATCCGGTCGTCTCGCCGGCCGGAAACCCCTCGTTCGCCAGCGTTTCCCCCGCATACCGAACCGAAAAAGCGGAACTCACCGCATCGGGATCGATCTGGAAGACCTTCGAGCCGACGTAATTGACGACGACCTTGCTTCCTTCCGAAACCTCGCGTTCCACGGCCGTCCTGTCGCCCCGATAGATCACATCCGTGATATTCCCGTTCGCATCGCGAACCACCTCGAACGGATTCGTGTCGGTCTCCGCGCCTCCGAAAACCTTTCCCGTGACGGAAGAGGCGTTGGCGAACTGAACGAGAGCCTCGAGTTGCTGTGCGAGTTCGTCCGCAAGAAGGCTCGTGTCCCCGGTCGTCAGCGTCTCGTTGCCCGCTTCCAGCAGAAGCGTCCTCACTCTTTGAAGCATTCCCGTGACGTCCCTGACCGCCGCCTCGTTCGTTTCGAGAAAACGCTTCGCATCGTCGATATTCCGCAGATCTTGTTTCCGCCCTCGCAACAACGCCCTCATTCGCTCCGCCCTGACGAAACGCAAGGGATCGTCGGAGGGTTTGTACACTTCCTTTCCCGAAGTCAAACGGTTCTGATTGGTTATCAACTCTTCCTGAGCGCTCGAGAGAGTCTCGAGACTGTTCATCTTGAAGAGACCTTCCGTTATCCGCATCGTTCCAATAATCCTCTCTTCCTAATTATCGGCAGGAATCGTCTCCTTCTCTATTGGAGAGAAACGATAATTTTCTTAACGAACCGAAACGGAACGCAATCTCTCCTTCTCGAAAAACCAGTCGCGGCCGTTCGTCCAGGCGTGAATCGTGCCGTCCTCGTCGGTTCGGAAGACTTTCACGCCGGCCTCCCGCAAGCGCCTCAACACTTCCGCGTGAGGATGACCATAAGGGTTGCCACGGCCGCAGGAAATCACCGCGAATCGCGGCGAGACCTCGTTCAAGAATTGCTTTCTGGTCGAAGAGCGCGAACCGTGGTGCGCGACCTGCAAGAGATCGGAGTGAAGGCGCCCCGAAAATCTCCGAATCACCGCCCTCTCCGCCTTCTCCTCGGCATCCCCCGTCAGCATGACCGTCGCTGAATCGAAGCGGATCCGGAGAACGATCGAGGCATCATTGAGTTCTTTTGAGCCGGGAGGAAAACCACTGTTGAGAACCTGAATTTCCACCGTGGTGTCCCAACTCCAGACTTCCTCCGGTTCCGGACTCCCATACGCGATTCGCGTGTCCGCCTCGATCGCCTCCAAAAATCGCTCGTAGCTTTTCGTAGGGTGCATAACGGCGGGATCATAGACACGTTCCACGCTGATTTCTTTTATCACGCGCGTCAAGCCCCCCACGTGGTCGTCGTGTGGATGTGTCAGAACGACCGCCGCAAGCGTGGTACAGGCGGTCTCTTCGAGGAACGGCACTACGACGTCCTTCTCCGGCGGTCCACCGTCCACGAGGAGACATTTTCCATCCGGTAATTTGACGACGGTCGCAGCTCCTTCTTTGACGTCGAGAAACCAGACGTTGAGAAGAGGAACACCACTTTCTGATTCCGGTCTCGATTCGACAACGTCGGCGTCGGGGGACGGGATCGTATGTTCCGCACCGAAAGCCGCGGGCGCCGATGTCGATCCGAATAAGGCCGGAAAAAGGAGCGCAAGAAGGACCCGCGAAAACAAGCGGAGAAAAGCGCACCCGTGATCGCTCTCGTCGGCATGCCGTTTGAACGTAATTTGTTCCGTCCGAGGGAATCGACCTTCGCGGAGGTCTTCCCTATTACTCTTCACACGACCTCCTCGATCGTTGACGTTGAGATCGGCCGAAATGGTATGCGGGCAACGCGTGGTGGCCGATCAATCTCTCCGCGTTCCTGTGACAGAACAACGCGATTCGCGTCTTTGCGGTCTGGAATTTCATTTCGTGATCCTCGCGGGACGGAAGGTTCTCTTTTTCCACCTCGTTAACGCAAAACCCGCCATCCACAGGCCGCGGATGGCGGGCCGGCACGACCGAAACAGAAGATTTCGTGCCGTGTGCTTCTGCGGGAGCCCTCTGCCCGGCGCGGTCCATCGAACGTTTTTGGTGGATTAGGTCCACCACCCCTTGGCCGTGACACCGAGCCGACTCCGTTGCCGTTCCAACCTCAAAACCCTTTACCCAAGGCCTCTTCGTTGAAACTTCGTCCGATCGGCGCGGGCGGTTTCGTTTTCCCGGCCGATCCCAGCCAGAAAACCTACATCTATTCTATAAAACAAATGCCCTCCAAAAATCAACCCCCCGAGCCGATTTTTTTCAAAATTTTTTCCACAGAAGAGCACGAGACGAAGAGGGGATGTGACTTCACCAGTGGAACCCGCTTCGCGCAGGAGCAAAAGAAACGGCCTGGAGAGCGGTTTTCGCCCAGCAAGGCGTAGAAAGAGAGCGCGGGTTCTCCAACCTGCGCAGCGCTGATCATGTGCTCGTAGGGGATTCGTCGTCGTGCGTCGCCCTCCTCGGAATGACAAGTATGGTGTCGGGCGCCGCCCGCCTCGGAATGACACCGCGGGCGAATCCCCGCTCTCCTCCTTACACCGGTCGGACCTCGAACCCCGCACTCCGGATCGCCTCCTTCACTTCCCGAATCGAAAACTTCCGGAAATGGAATACCGAAGCCGCCAGAACCGCCGCCGCCCCCGCGCGCACCGCCGCCGGGAAATCCTCCGGTTTGCCGGCCCCGCCGGAAGCGATTACGGGAACGGAAACCGTTCCGGAAACCGCCTCGATCATTTCCAGGTCGAATCCCTCGCACGTTCCATCGGCGTCCATCGAGGTCAAGAGAATCTCGCCCGCACCGCGCGATTCGACCTCTCTCGCCCACTCCACCGCGTCTCTTTCCGTACGTGTGCGCCCGCCATGAATGGTCACGCCGAAGCCGGACGGCAACGCCGGATCCCGCCTCGCGTCAATCGCCACAACGACGCATTGGTTTCCGCACGCCTTCGCCGCCGCATCCACCAAAGCGGGATTTTGGACCGCGGCCGTGTTCACGGAAACCTTGTCCGCGCCCGCCAAGAGAATCCGCCGGAAATCTTCGACGCTCCGAATCCCTCCGCCCACCGTGAGCGGAATGAAGACACTCTCGGCCGTTTGCGTGACAACTTCCTCGATAATTTCCCGCCCGTCACTCGACGCGGTAATATCGAGAAAGACCAGTTCATCGGCTCCTTCCTCGTTGTACACGTGCGCTTGTTCCACCGGGTCGCCCGCATCGACGAGATCGACGAAATTGACTCCCTTGACGACGCGGCCGCGGTCGACATCGAGACAGGGGATGACGCGAACCGGAACCTCGACGACGCTTCCTTCTTTCATTCCTCTTTCTCCTCCTTGGGCGATCCCACTCGAATTCGATCGCGGATCACATCGACAAACTCCGAGGAAAATCCCGGCACGAACCGCAACTCCTCGACCGTCAGAAATGGTCCGATCCATTTGCGAAACCATAGCAGGTTCTCCACCCGCTCGTCACTCATTCCCGGGATTCGCTTCAGTTCTCCTGCGGAAGCGGTATTGATGTCGATGCGTATCCTCCGCCGGTTTCCGGAATCCCGTTCCTCCTCCTTCTCGATCTTCTTTCCCAGACCCGTAAGAATTTCGGAAGCCCGGCGAGCGAGATGCCGAGCCTGCGTGACATTCCCGCGTGAAAGCGAATTTTCCGATGCCTTCAACAATTCCTCCGCCGTCGCAAGACGCGCATCGTTCGGGAAGCGCGACCGCAACGCGGCATACCGCGCCATCGCGTCGATGAATTCGGAAATCGTCGGTGCGGCGGGTGGTGTCGTTTTGAGCGGGCGTCGGGGGACCCTCCCCACCGTCTTCTCCACTTCCTCCAGAAGCGAGGCCGCATCGTGAAAGCGCCCTTCTTCCCACGCCCTCCTCGCCGTCGCCAGCAGTCGCTCGACAAGAAAACTCTTCCTTCCTGACGCCTCGTAGCGCGTTTTCAATTCCTCCAACCATTCTCGGACCGTCGCCGTGTCCAATTTTCTCCCCGACTCCGGCTTCACGGATCCCTTTTCCGCCGTCGTGTCCGCCGGACTCCTTCTCCTCGGCGTGTTTGCCTCCGCTTTCGGCGTCGTCGAGGTCTCCGAGGTCGCGTTGGCCGAAACGGAGGCCGGGTCGTTCCGTGTCGTTTCCGCACCCGCGGTCTCGGCTCGAACCATCGCACACTCCACCGCAATCGCGGCCAAGGCCAGGGCGAACCCGACCGCAAGAAGCCTTCCTTCCTTTCCCGCTCTCGTCATGAACCCACCCGCCGAACGTCGAGAATGTCCCTGAGCACGTCTCCCAGAAGATTCCATCCGAGCACGGTCACCGAGAGCAGAAGTCCGGGTCCGAAGACGGCCCACGGAGCCGCGGCGAGATGATACTGCGCCGTATAGATCATCCAGCCCCAGGACGGTAAGTCCCCGCCGGAAGAGATGCCTAATCCGAGAAAAGAAAGACTGGCCTCGACCATCACGGCCGAGGCGATCCCGAAGGAAAAGGCGACGAGAAGGACGGGAAGACAGTTCGGGAGGACGTGCCGGAAGAGGATTCCAGTGGTCGATTCTCCCAGCGCCCGCGCTCCCAGAACGAAGTCCTGCTCCGAAACCTGGGCTGCAATCGCGCGGGTCAAGACGGCCACATCCACCCAGGACACGGCCACGATGGCGATGACGACGGTTTTGAGCCCCGGGCCGAGCGCAACGCCGATGGCGATGGCCAGGATCAGCGACGGAAAAGCCAACACAACCTCGATTACGCGCGACAAGACGATATCGAACTTCCCCTTGAAGAAACCGGCGAAAAGTCCGAGGAGTCCGCCGATGGCGACGGCCAGAAGCCGGGAAAGGACTCCGATGGCAAGGGATATCCTTCCCCCGTAGAGCGACCGCGCGAAGACGTCCCGCCCCAATTCGTCCGTTCCGAAGGGATGTTCGAGGGACGGAGGAAGGTGGCGGGCTTCGAGCATTCCCGAGGTCGTTGTGGCGGTAGCGCCGTCGGCCGGGTAGCGAGTAAAAATCGGCGCGCCGGCGCAGAAAAATATCACAAAAAGGACGAGGAAGCCGGCGAGGAAGAGACCGAACCGATCCGTCTTCGTCATCGGCTTCCCTCTCGGCGAATCCGCGGATCGAGCCAGAAGCGTAGGAGATCGGCAAGGTTCATCACAAGGATGTAGGTCGCGGCGGTGACGAGAACAACGCCCTGAATCGCCGGCAGGTCCCGTTGAAAGATGGCGGTCAGCGCGTATCGTCCCAGCCCCGGCCAAGCAAAGATGCTCTCGGTAATGACGGAGCCGTTGAGGTACATCGCCAGATCGAGGAGGATGACGGAGATCAGCGGCGCGGCGGCGTTGGGCAACGCGTGGACGACCAAGGCTCCCCAACGCGAGCGGCCCTTGGCCCGCGCCGTCCGGATGAAATTCTCGTTCAGAATCTCGAGCAGGGTTGTTCGCGTGACGCGGGCAAGATAGGCGGCGGAGCGGGAGCCGAGGGTGAGTGCCGGAAGGATGAGAAACGCCGCGCCTCCATACCCCGCCGGAGGAAAGAGGGGCCATCGTTCGGCGAAACAGTATCTCAGTCCCAGAGCAACGACAAAGACGGGAAGACTGACGCCGAGCACGGCCAGAACCATCACGCCTCGATCGACGAGGGTTCCGGGCACCAATGCGGTCACCATCCCCGCCAAAACGCCGACGGCGACGGCGAAGAGCACGGCGGCGAACGCCAGAAGCATCGTTCGCGGAAAACGTTCAAGAAGACTTTCGGCTACGGGACGGCGCGTGATGAGGGAGCGGCCGAGGTCACCGTGAACGAGGCGCTCGAGAAAATGGAGATACTGTTTCAGGAACGGCTTGTCCAATCCCATCTCCTCGCGGAGTTCCCGGCGCATCTCTTCGGAGACGCTTTGACCCACCAGGGAATCGACGGGGTCGCCCGGCACGAGATAGAGGAGGCCGTTGACGAGAAAGGTCACGCTCAGAAGCACGAAGAAGAGACTGGCTGCCCGCGCTCCGAGACGAAAGAGCATTCCTGTCAATACGCCTCCGGAATTTTCCCTGGGTGGTGATTTTCGATGAATGGAATTTTCGGGATGGGGAAGTGGGTTTTCGCCTGCGCGACGCAGTTCGTCGGCTTCAGTACTCAAGGCCTTTGTCTCCGTTGAAGATCACAGGCGCGGTGTACCGATCGAGTTTTGAACTCACCGCGAGAGCCTGGCGCGGATACCAGAGGAAGATCCATGGGGCTTCTTGTCTAATCCGCGCCACCGCGGCCAGAACCGCCTCGTCTCGTTTCCGTCCCGCCGGCAGCCGCTCGATTCTGTCCAGCAACCGGTCCGTCCGCGCGTCGCGGAAGCGGGCCCGGTTCCCGGCCGACCCGACATTGCGCGAGTGAAAGAGCGGCACGAGGAAGTTCTCGGCATCGGGATAATCGGCATACCAATTGAAGAGGCAGAGATCGAAGTCGGCGTTGTTGACGCGCGCGCGCAACGACGCGAACTCCATCGGTTCGACTTTGACGTTCAATCCGATATCGCGGAGATAACCGGCGATGACCGTGGCGGGTTCGAGCGCGGCTCGGTTGGAACTTCGCAAGAGAACGATCCGTCGCGCGCGATCGAATTCCGCCTCGTCCAGGAGCTCCTCGGCACGGACCGGATCGTACGGGATGGGATCGAGTGGGCGGGGAAGAAGCGCTGGCGGTACCGGTCCCGAAGCGCTCGTCCCCAACCCCGCCAGGATCTTCTCGATGATGAGATTTCGATCGACGGCAAGATTCATGGCGCGCCGGACCCGGCTGTCCGGAAACCGCTCGGTATTGATCGCGACATAATAGGTTACGAGTTGGTCGGCGGTAAGGAGCCTTCCCGGAGGAGGATTGGAAAGCAGGCGCGGCCATTGCGGCGAGGGCACGGGTGTGAGATCGAGCGCGCCGCGGCGAAAGAGAGCCAGGGCGGTCAACGGCTCCGGAATCACCAGAAAGCGCACATGCTTCGCCCGCGCCGCGCCGCCGAAATAATCTGGATTTCTTTCGAGAAGAACATGCCGGTCATCTTCCCACTCCCGAAAACGGTACGGCCCCGTCCCGATCGGATGACGGCCGAACCCGGAGGACTTCCCACCCGTGCCGGCGGGGACGATGTAAGCGGCGGGCATCGCCAGAAGAGAAAGAAACGAGGCGGACGCGGAGGAAAGGTGCAGGATCACCGTTCCGGAATCCGGCGTCTCGATCGATTTGATCTTCTCGAGAACCCACCGGCGCGGAGAATGAAGTGCGGGATCGAGAATTCTCTCGAAGGAATACGCGACGTCCCGTGCCGAAAATCCTCGGCCGTCGTGAAAGCGAACGCCGCGGCGCAGGCGAAAGCGCCACGTTCTCCCGTCCGGGGTTACGCTCCACGTCTCCGCAAGGTCCGCGACGACTCCCGCCCCTTGAAAACGAACCAATCCGTTGAAAATCTTCGCGGTGATCTCCCCTTCCGTCACGCCCGTTGCAAAGGCCGGATCCAGGGAACGCGGATTCGAAGAGACGGCGATGGAGATTTCCTCGCGTCCCGAGCCCTTCGGGACCCCGAGACCCGAACCACAGGACACCGTTGAAACGAGGATCAAGAAGGCGCAGACGAGCCAGCGTATCTCCGATCTGGTTCCGCCGAACCTCCCATCCGCGAAAAAGATGTTCTTCGGCGCGAACGGCTCTCTCTCCCTCGGGGGGGGATTCGCTTCTCTTTCGCACGATTCTTTCTTGATTTCCATACGGTTATTATGCTCAACGGTTTTCCCTTGTCACGAAGGACTCCTCCGGAGAGCGCCTCCGGAGGCGCCGGCGTCCGCCGGCGGCCTCCATCGGTCAGAAGCGGATGACTACTCCCGGGCGTCTTCCCGTAAGCCGCCCGCCTCGCTCGACCACCCGTACTCCGTTGACCCACACACCCTCGATTCCCACAGGAGCGCGAAAAGGGTCTGAAAAGGTTGCTCGATCCTCGATCTTGTCCGGCCGAAAGAGTACGATATCCGCGAAGTACCCCTCCTTCAGAAGGCCTCGGTCACGAAGTCCGAACCATTCCGCGGGCCGACTCGTGATCCGATGAATCGCGTTTTCCCATGTCAACGCTTTCTTTCGGCGGACCCAACGGTTCAGAAAACGGGGAAAGGTTCCAAAGGCCCGCGGATGAACGGCTCCGTAATGAAGCGCTCCTTCCCGGGACCTGTTGGCGGCATCCGTGCCGATCGCGACGCAATCCAGTCGAAGAAACCGGTCGAGATTCGCTCGGGAAATTCCGGGAAAGGCGGCGGTGACGGCGCGGCCCATTCTGATCAATCCCCACAACTTCTCGATCGGATCTCGAAAATCGCACAACCTTTGTCCGCACCACTCCTTCCGCGGAGCGTCGAAGATCCGGATCCGCAATCCGCCCTCTTCGAAAAGGTACCGTCGCAGGGCATCTCGCGTCCGAGTCGTCGGTACGCGGAGTTGCGCGGGTGGGATTCCCGACGCCTGCGAAAGCCCCTCCGGAAAGGTCATCGCCGCAAAGGTGTAGGGATACAGATCGGCGGAAAGCCGTACCCCCTCCTCCCGTGCTCGAGAAAGCATCCTCTCGATTCGCGCTCCCTGCCGCTCCGCCCGCTTCCCCAGCGTTTTGATATGAGAATACTGAATCCGAACACCCGACCGCGCTCCGATTTCCAGCATCTCATTCACGGCCGCAACAATCCCCGCACCCTCGTCGCGCACATGGAACGCTGCGATCCGATCCGCTTCCGCGGCGGTCCGCGCCAGAGCAAGAACCTCGTCCCACCCCGCGGTCAATCCTTCCGGATAAGCCAACCCGAAGGAAATCCCGGCGGCGCCTTCGTCCAGACATTTTCTGAACCGTTCCATCAGGCACCGGACCCTTTTCGCCTCTCCTCCTCTACCGCTCACGTTTTCCTGCTTCCCCAAGCCCGCTGCCAACGTGGCGTGACCGACGAGCGTGACGACGTTCACGGCTGGATGTGCGCGAGCCAACAATTCGATATACTCGCTCAAACTCTCCCACTCCGGAGCCAAACCGAAGCGAACCAAATTCCTCATCCAGAACTTGTGTAAACGCGGGGGAAGAGGAGCGGCGGAGGAACCGCAGTTTCCGATCACCTCCGTCGTCACCCCCTGAAGGACCTTCGACTCCGCTCTCGGATCGATCAGGAGGAAGTGGTCCGAATGACCGTGCGTATCAATGAAGCCCGGGGCGATGAAAGCACAGTCCGTTCCGATACGGCTGTATCTTCTCGGGGCACTTCGCGAAAATCCGCTTCGGACCCGAACGATCCGTCCCTCTTCCACCCAGACCTCTCCCGGAAAGGCTTTCCGTCCGGTTCCGTCGATCACCTGTCCGCGCAGAAGAAACGGTTTCTCCTTGGGGACCGGTTCTTCCTTGGTCGAGGCGTCACACTCCAATGGACTGAAGAAATTCCGCGTTGGTCGGAACGGATTTCAATTTCTCGATGAGAAGACTGATCGCCTCGAGGGGAGAGAGTGTCGCCAGAGCCCGGCGCAGCATACGAATCTTTCGAAGTTCATCGGGATCCAAAAGTCGCTCCTCGCGACGCGTTCCCGTTTGGTTCACGTCGATCGCGGGAAAGAAACGTTGCTCCGCCAGTTTCCGCGAAAGAACGATCTCCGTATTCCCGGTTCCCTTGAACTCCTGAAAAATGATGTCGTCCATTCGACTCCCGGTTTCGATCAGAGCCGTGGCGATGACGGTGAGGCTCCCACCGCGATCGACATTCCGGGCCGCTCCGAAAAACTTCCGCGGCCGGGTCATCGCGGCGGAATCGAGGCCGCCGGTGAGGGTCTTTCCCGAGGATTCCGTGTACATATTGAAGGCCCGCGCCAAGCGCGTGAGAGAATCCATCAAAAGCACGACATCCTGCCCTCCCAGCACGAGCCGCCGGGCCTTGAGAAACGTCTCCTCGGCCGTCGCGACATGCTCCTCGATCATCTGGTCGGAGCAGGAGGCGAACACCTCCGCGGGAACGCTCCTGCGAAAATCCGTCACCTCCTCCGGACGCTCATCCACCAAAAGACACATCACCACAACATCGGGATGATTGCGATTCAAGGCATGCGCGATCTTCTGGAGAAGGATCGTCTTTCCCGCCTTGGGCGGGGCCACGATCATCGCCCGCTGTCCGCGCCCGATGGGAGCCAGAAGGTCCACGATCCGCGTCGTCATCTCCTCCGGCTCCGTCTCGAGGCGAAAGCGGTCGATGGGATCGATCGCGGTGAGGGAGTCGTACCGCCGTTCCGTCTCTCGAACGGTGTCCCAGAAACGCCTGTCTTGTTTCAGGGGCTTGCGCCGTCGGGCACCATCCTCGCTTCTCCGGGCACCTTCTCTTCCGAAACGCCGCCGGCGATCGTTCCGCCCCCGGCGCCGCCCGCCCCGGCCTCCGTTTCCGCGGGAACGACCGGAACCTCTCCTTCGTCTCTCTCGCGACGTCCGCGTCATTCGACCGTGACCGACTTTGCCAGATTCCGCGGTTGATCCACGTCACATCCCCGCTTGACCGCCACGTGGTACGCCAATAACTGCAGCGGCACGACCGCAAGGATCGGGGACAAAAGCGGATGAATGGACGGCAATTCGATGACGTGGTCAGCGTGATTCGAAATCTCCGTGTCTCCTTCCGTCGCGATCGCAATCACGCGCCCGTGACGGGCACGTACTTCTTGGATGTTCGAAAGCACCTTCTCATAGGCGGAATCGCGCAGCGCGATCACGACCACCGGCATATCCTCGTCGATCAGCGCAATCGGACCATGTTTCATCTCGGCCGCCGGATACCCCTCGGCATGAATGTAACTGATCTCCTTCATCTTCAAAGCACCCTCGAGCGCCACAGGAAAATTGATGCCGCGCCCCAGATAGAGAAAATTACCGACCGAGGCATACTGCGCCGCGATTGTTTCGATAACGTCGTTCTTCGCCAACACCCGCTTCACCTTCCCCGGTAATTCCAAAAGCCCCCGCAGAATCTTCTTACCCTCCGCCACGCTCAGATCGCGCTGACGTCCCATCAGAAGGGCGATCAACGCCAACACCGTCACCTGAGCGGTGAAGGCCTTCGTCGAGGCGACGCCGATCTCCGGACCGGCATGAATGTACACGCCTCCGGCCGACTCGCGCGCAATCGTCGAACCGACGACGTTCACGATCCCCAGCGGCAAGGCTCCCTTCGCCTTCGCCTCACGCAACGCCGCCAGCGTATCCGCCGTCTCGCCCGACTGGCTGATCAAGAAAACGACCGTCGATTCATCCAGGATCGGGTTCCGATACCGAAACTCGCTCGCATACTCGACCTCCACCGGTATCCGCGCCAGGTCCTCGATCAAGTATTCCCCCACGAGCGCGGCGTGCCACGAAGTCCCGCACGCCGTCAGGATCACGCGGTCGATCTTCCGCAGACTGTCGAGGTTGAGATTGAGGCCTTGGAGCCGCGAGGTTCCCTCCGCGATCAGCATCCTTCCCCGCATCGCGTTCGCGATCGTCTCCGGCTGCTCGTGAATCTCCTTCAACATGAAATGCGGAAACCCGCCCTTCTCGATCTCCTCGATCTCCCAATCCACCTCGGCGATCGCCTTGTTCACCGGCCGTGCATCCAATGTCATCGTTCGATAACCGTCTCTCCGCACCACCACCATCTCGTTGTCATCAAAGTAGATGACGTTCCGCGTGTGAGGAACGAGCGGTGCGACATCCGAGGAGACGAAGTATTCGTTCTCCCCGATGCCTAAAACCAGCGGTGACCCGTGCCGCGCGGCGACCAGAACGTCGGGATCCCCGCGATCGATCACGATGATTCCGTAGGTTCCGTGAAGCATCCCCAGGGCCTTCCGCAAAGCCGCCGGCAGATCGTTCGCGCGACGGAACTTCTCGATCAGATGAACCAGAACCTCGGTGTCCGTCTCGCTTTCGAATTCGTGCCCTTCCTTCTCCAGCAACGCGCGCAGCGCCGCGTGGTTCTCGATAATGCCGTTGTGGACCACCGCGATCGAACCGGATTCATCGAGATGGGGATGAGCGTTTTGATCGTTGGGAGCCCCATGCGTCGCCCAACGAGTGTGCGCGATTCCCAGCCGGCTCCTCGGAACCGCTTCCGCCTCCAATTTCTTCTCCAGATCGCGGATCTTCCCGGTCGTCTTCCGGACCCAAAGACGCTCGTCGTCGTAAAGCGCCAAACCGGCTGAATCATAACCGCGATACTCCAGCCGCTTCAGGCCCTCGATCAGAATCTCGGCCGTGTCGAACCGCGGCCCGATGTAACCGAATATCCCGCACATTTTCCCTGACCTTTCCCTGATATCAACGCCCGCCCTCGACCCCGAGAGGTTCCCACCGGAATGCTCCTTTTCTCAAGTTTATAACGCCGGAGAGTTCGTGAGAAGACTTTCTGAAAGAAAGAAAAGAAAAGGGAGAAGGGAGAAGAAAGAAGAGAATTGAGGCGCGGGTTTTTGAACCTGGGAACGCAGGCATCCCTGCCTGCCGGCAGGCAGGTGTCTTGCCCGCCGGAATCACGCGCGAAACGGGCACGATCGGTGCCGCGCAGACAAGAGTGTCCGCACTCCCATGCGGAACAGAAAGGGAATGGTCTCTCAATCGCGGTCCGCGCGATTGCGTCCCGAAAGAAAACTCCAGAAAGATCGTTTCCTCTTCGGCGGAAAAGGACGCGGGGGCGAACACGCGACCGGTTTCCCGGCTACCAACGCCGCTGGCACCACGTCGAAGAGACGCGCCGCTGTTCCCGCCGGCATCAATTCCTCAACCAACGCCCGCGCGGCGCTCAACAGCGGCGCGCGCGAGGTATCGTTGTGGGCATCCGAAGCAACGGCGTGAACGAGATTCGCGTGCAGAATCGTCAGCGCCGTCTCACGGACCCTCGGGCCGTACCACCCTGTCAGACTGGCGGCCGTGATCTGCACGAGGCATCCCTTCTCGACCAGAGACCGCAACCGCTCCGGCTCCTCGATCACCCCGTGGTTCCTTTCCGGATGCGCCAGAATCGCAACGATCTCTCCCACCTCCAGCTCAAAGAGCAATTGTTCCATCCAGCGAGGTACTTCCGCCGCCGGCATTTCAAGAAGCAAATATCTTCGAGCGGGATCGAGCGTAAGGATTTCGTTCTCGTCGATCTTCCTCAACAACCCCGCACCGGCATGCACTTCCTGCGCGCAGTGAATCCGGATGGGAATTTCCCGTTCCTCCGCGAGTTTCCGGATCTCCTCGGTCTTCCGCCGCACCGATTCTGGACTCGTATCATACACTCCGGGAAGGTAATGCGGAGTCGCGACAATCTCGCGGATTCCGTCGGCGGCGGCGACGCGGAGCATGTTGAGCGCGACCTCGATGTCCGCCGCTCCGTCATCAATTCCCGGAAGAATATGACTATGAATGTCGATCAAGAGAACCTTCTCTCCTTCAAGGAATCGCCCGGCCGAAGGCGCAGGCCGCGCAGGAACGCCTCGCCGTCCATCGCCCGCCGGCCCGGGCGGCCGACCGCCTCCAGAAGCAACGCACCCCGCCCGCAAGCCACGACCGCCGGCCGCACTGAAAGAATCGTCCCGGCTTCGCCGGATTCCGCGACCGGCCGCACACGATATAATCTCAAACCGTTCATCCGCACGCCCGGCCACGGATCGAACGCCCTCACCAAACGATCGATCGTCTCCGCCGCTTCCTCCCAGTTCCGCTCCCCTTCCCCCTTTTCGACCTTCCGCGCCCATACCGCCGCCCTCTCCTCTTGCGGCTCTTCCCTCGCCTCTCCACGAAAATGACGACGAAGGCACCCCGGCAATCGCGCGGCCGCGAGACGCGCCAACCTCTCCGTCAACTCTCCGGCCGTCTCCCGCTCGCCGATCAAAACCCTATGCCGTTCGATCACCGGGCCGGCATCCAGTCCCTCCACGATGCGAAAGAAGGTGATCCCCGTCTCCCGATCCCCCGCCTCGATCGCGCGCGCCACCGGCGCCGCGCCGCGCCAACGAGGAAGAAGCGAGGCGTGAACATTCAAGGCGCATCGCCGGGGAAGGGAAAGAGCCTCCCGAGGAAGAATGACCCCGTACGCCGCCGTTACCAGATAGTCCGGCTCCCGCTCCCTTAGAAAACTCGCGGCCTCCTTCGACCAACACTCCGGAGTGATCAAGTCCAGCTCGCGCTCGCGGGCCGTCCGCGCCACGGGAGACGGAACCGTTTTCAACCCGCGGCCGCTTCGCCGCGGCGGTTGACTCACCACCCCGCATATCTCCAGCGTTTCCGCGGCGCCTCCCTCTCGAAGTGAACCGTTCGGCTCCGCATCCGCGAGAAGCCCTTCCAAAATCACCGCTCCGAACTCCGGCGTTCCCGCGAAAACAATACGAATCGACATTGGTCCGCTTCCGTTCGTTAAACGCCGCGGCGAAACCCGGGTTCGACTCTCCGCGGTGACCGCGGCGCCACTTGAAACGCGATCCCTCCTACTCCGCCGCCGCGGAGGCCGCCGCCTTTTCCGCGCGGCGCTCTTCGAGAAACTTCCGCATCTTTTCCCGCGCTTCGCGCTCCTCCACGCCGGCACGGTCAATGAAGAGAATCCCGTCGAGATGGTCCAACTCGTGCTGAATGCACCGCGCGAAAAGCCCTTCCGCCTGCACCTCGATCGGAGCCCCTTCAGGATCGAGTCCCCGCGCGACGATGGACCGCGGCCGGACCACCTCCGCCGTCACCCCCGGAATCGAAAGACACCCTTCCTCCATCGCCTCCCGCTCCCGTGATCGTGAAACGATCCGAGGATTGATGATCGCAAGCCGGTCCGGAGGGGCATCCTGGTAGGGAATCTCCACGACGAAGAGCCGTTTCAAAACTCCGACCTGCGGCGCGGCCAGACCGATCCCCCGCGCCGCCCGCATCGTCTCGAAGAGATCCTGAACCAAGGATCGGATCTTTCGATCCACCTTCCGTACTTCCTTCGCCTTACGACGAAGTACCGTCTCCCCTAAATAGCAAATCTTCCTCCGAATCTCTCCACCTCCTATTTCCTTGCCCCTTCGACTTGCACACGCGGCGGGATATGCTGAATTATATCGTTCATAGAATCGAAAACCAGTCCCAAAGAAGCGCGATGCGGGGGGGCATGGCAAATTTTGGGCAAGGTCAAATTTAGCCAAACAGGCTCCTGGGAGCGCAGGCTGGGATGCCTCCGTTCCCAGGTTGGAACACCCGCGCCTCAATTCCCTTCTCCCTTTTCCCTTCTCCCTTTTGCTTTTTGCCTTTTTCCTTTTGCCTTTCTCCTCCCCCGGAGTTTTAAGGATCTGGTTGTGTGGCAAATGTCGTATGAACTGTCCCTCAAGATTCACAAGGCGACACGGGATTTCCCGAAGGAAGAGCGCTACGGGCTTTCGTTTGAACTGAGAAAGACTTCACGGTC
>RFFU01000143.1 GCA_003697085.1 Candidatus Hydrogenedentota bacterium | reverse complement strand
TTTCTTTGTTCGAAAGTCCTTCCAAAATCTTCTCCAGAACCTGCCGCTCGCGCTCCGTCAGCGAATCCATCCGTTCTCGAATCTCCGCCAGGGTCGGTCCCTCGACCAAAGCCTCTTTCTCGAGAAGATTCTCTCCCGCAACGACCGCGCGGATCGTCTCGGCCAGTTCCTCGCCCGAGACATCCTTGAGCAGATAGCCGACGGCGCCGGCCAACGCCGCCTCGCGCCGGTACGTCTCTTGATCGTAGATCGTAAGAACGATCACTCGGGCCTTTCGACCGCACCTGGCAATCCTCCGGCAGACGTCGAAGCCGTTTGTCGGCCCCCCGAGATTGAGGTCGAGAAGAACGACGTCCGGATCCTTCTCCTCCACCAACCTGACCCCCGCTTCCCCCTCTCCCGCTTCACCGATGACCTCGAAATCCCGCTCGAACTCGAGAATCTTCTTCAACCCGATCCGGACGAGTTCGTGATCGTCGATCAGAAGTATCGAAATCGCGGGTTTCTTCTCCGCGCTCTTCCTCTCCTTGCCCCCTCGATTAGAACTCAATGCGAAACCCCTTCCGGTGTGTGCAGGGAATCTCTTGAATCTCGACGCCGTCCACCCGGGCCGCGGAGGGTCCTCGGCGGAGAGATTCGAGGAATTCCTCGAGGAGCGCCCTCTCCCCTTCCGCTTCTCCTCGGACCGTACCGTCGGGGCAATTCCGGACGAAGCCCGTCAGTCCTCGGGACGCCGCTTCCTCGCGGACGAACCAACGGAAACCGACCCCTTGGACAAACCCCGAAACGACAAAACGCACGCGGCGCCTTCTGAGCGCTTCCGTCACCGCGTCTCTCCGCAAAGGACCTTTCGCGTGCCCGGAAGCGCCCAGAAGGCCTCCCGGAGGGGTTTCCCGGAGCCGTTCCGAAAACGAGCCAGGATCTCGGCGATGATCGCGACGGCGATCTCCGGGGGCGAGTGGGCTCCGATATCGAGGCCGACCGGAGCCGCAATTCGTTCGAGACGCTCCACGGGAACCCCCTCTTCCTTGAGCTGCGAGTAGAATTCCAGGACGCGCTTGCGGGAGGAAACGAGGCCGAGGTAGCCGAGGTCGCGGCCGGACAGGGGTCGAAAGGCGGCGGAGTCCTGTTTGTGTCCACGGGTGGCGATCACGACGGCGACGTGGGAACCCGAAGGAATCTTCTCCGCGGCCGCCTCGATCGCGCATTCGTGCAGGACCACCTCCGCGGGATGATCGGCCGGGTCGAGAAAACCGGGATGGTCGTCGAGAAGATGGACCTCAAAGCCCAGAAGGACTCCGAGACGCGCCAGCGCGGAATTGATGTGTCCCGCTCCTACGAGAAAGAGCACCGGTTTCGGATCGACCCGCTCCACGAAGACCTCCATCGTTCCGCCGCAGCGGAGTCCGTATTCCGCGGCGGCGTCGTCATTGAGCGTGAATGATAACAAGTCCGAGCCGGACTTGCCAAAGCGTTCGCGCGCCGCCGCATAAACCTCCGCCTCGACACACCCGCCGCTGATCGTCCCGTAACGGTTTCCTCTTCTGTCCACGATCATTCGGGCGCCGGCCTTCCGCGGGGTCGAACCGCGGGTCCGTACGACCGTCGCCATCACGAACGGCTCGCCGCGGGAAAGAATCTCCGCGGCCTTCCGGAAGAGTTCCGTGTCGCCTCCCACCCCGCCCGTTTTTGACGTCTCCTGGGCCGGCATTTTTACTCTCCGAAGGGTTTCGTCGAGAGAATCTTCTCGAGAGAAGAGATATCCGGTTCGACCACCGGAAGACGACCGAGATTGCGGGTGACGGCGGCGATGTCCTTGAGTCCGTTGCCGGTGACGAGCACGACGACCTCCTCGTCGGGACGGATCGTTCCGTCACGCACCGCCCGGCGGAAAACCGCGAAGGCACAGGACGCGGCCGGCTCGGCGAAGATTCCTGTTCGGGACGCGAGCTCACGTTGAGCGGCGAGGATGGCCTCATCGGAGACGGTACAGGCGGAGCCGTTCGATTCGCGCACCGCCCGCACCGCGGCCTCGCCGTCCCGAGGACGGTCGACGGAGATGGAATCGGCGATCGTCGTCGCATGAACGGGATGAATCGTTCCATCGCCGCGGACGGCTCTCGAGACGGCGTCGGATTTTTCCGATTGCGCCGCGATCAAGCGCGGCACGCGGTCTGTCCAGCCAAGACTCTTTGCTTCCGAGAATCCCTTGTGAATTCCCGAAATGATGTTGCCGTCGCCGACGGGGACGACGACGACGTCCGGAACCCGCCAATTTCTCTGAAGGAGAATCTCGAAGGCCGCGGTCTTCTTTCCCTCGCGCGTGTAGGGATTGAAACCGGTATTTCGATTGTACCACCCGAACTTACGGGTGGCGGCGAGGGAAAGGTCGCAGGCGGAGTCGTAGTTCCCATCCACGAGAAAGATTCGGGCGCCGAAGGTGACCAATTGCGCAATCTTACCTTCCGGCGCGGAGCGCGGAACGAAGATGTAGGGGCGGCGGCCGGAGGCAGCCGCCAGGCAGGCCAACGCGGCGGCGGCGTTGCCGGTCGAAGCGGTGCAGATCTCTTCCGCCTCGATCTCGATCGCGCGCGCCAACGCGACGGCCGAGGCGCGGTCCTTGAAAGAGGCCGAGGGAAGGCGGCCGTCGTCCTTGAATTCCAAACGGGAGACGCCGTATTCGCGCGCAAGATCCGGGCGCGGAATGAGCGGCGTGGGACCGACCGGAAGGGGCGGGAGCGAGGCTGCGGAGCGAAGGGGGAGGAGATCGAGGAAGCGTTCGAGGCCGGGCGGTCCCTGACGAAGGTCGGGACGAGGCGGGGGGGCCGGAAGGTCGAATTTCACCTCGGTGTTCCCGCCGCACCTGCCGCAGACCGTCGCGTCCGGCTTCGCCGCGATCTCCTCGCCGCAAAGAATACACTTTAGGAAAAAGTCATTCATAATTTATGAATCAATGACGTCTAATTTATTTTTTGGTTGAACCAAAAACGACGCGGGATACGCAGCACAAAAAGGGGCGGCCGGCGTGCCGGTCAAACGAGCGGGAAAAAGGAACGCGAAGCAAAGCCGGAAGGAGACCGGGGAAAGGAGCCGGGAAGAGGGCGGGGGTAGAAACGGGAAACGATGGCCGGTTGGCATCACAGAGCCTCCTCCCGGAACGAAGCGCACTCCGCGTGCACGTAGACGCGCCGCCCCGCGCCCGTGACCCGCCAACCGCCGCGGTCCACCGTCCGGCCGCATTCCACACAAAACCGTCTTCTTCCCCGAATCCGTCCTGTAAATCGGACCCGCTGGATCCGTGCGTTGCGAATCCGTTCCACCGTCCGGCATTTCCCCTTCGCAAGAGACAGGCGGCGAGGATCGGCCAAAAGAAGCCCCGCGCAGGATTCGTTCAATCTTCGATAACTCTTCTCCTTGGGAATCTCGTTTCCCGGGAGAAAGCGCCGCAGATAATCGGGCAGCCCCAAAGCCAGAAGATGGTGGAAGAAGGCCTCCTCCGTCCGGCGTTGCGGCACGCCGTTGATCCGCGCTCGGCGCACGACGTATCCGCAGCGGGAGAGATCCCGCGCCGCGCGGTCGAAGAGGCGCGTTCGACAAAGAACGACCTTCTCCGCCGGCTCCCAATTTCGCACAAGCCCCAGAACAACCGACGCGATCACGGGCTGGAAAACGGCTTCGTCCCCACACCATTCCGGGCCGAGGACTTCCGAGCGGAATTCGCGTCCCTTCCACGCTCCGACCACGAGTCCCCCCAGAACGTTGCCTCCTCCGGCATCGTCCACAACGATCGTGTTCCCCGTATCCATCTCAGATTTCTTCACGCTTCTTATCTTACAGCAAAACGTTCTTGAACGCATCCGGTTTCCCGGCATATATTTCCTCGCGATGATCACGATGAACGAAATCAAGAAGGGGCTCTGCCTTCGCGTGGACGGTCGGCTCGTCCGCGTCGTCGATTTCCAACATGTCAAACCCGGCAAGGGAGCGGCCTTCGTTCGAACGAAGATCAAGGAGATCGAAAGCGGTCGTGTCTTGGAGAAGACGTTTCGCGACAGCGACCGGATCGAGGAGATCCAATTGGAGGGTCGTCAGATGCAGTTGCTTTATTCCGACGACGCGGGATACCACTTTATGGACGAATCGACCTACGAACAGATCACGCTCTCGGCGGACGATCTCGGTGATGCCGTTTCGTACCTGAAGGAAAACGATGTCATTCGTGTCGATTTTTATGAGAACCGGGCCGTGGGAATCGATCTGCCTGCGGCGGTGGAGTTGACGGTCTCCAAAACAGAACCCGCGGTGCGCGGCAACACCGCCACCGCGGCGACGAAACCCGCCACCCTCGAGACGGGACTGACCGTCCAAGTCCCGCTCTTCATCGCCGAAGGGGAAAAGGTCAAGGTCGATACGCGTACGGGAGAATTTCTCGGCCGCGCTTGATACGGAAAACCCGCCCGTAGCACAGGCATCTTGCCTGCAGGTAACTGCCCTCTTCCGCAGGTTCCGCAGGTTGGAGAACCTGCGCTCCATCTTCGCCGTATTTTGGAGCGCGGACACTCTTGTCTCCGGATTGAACGGTACTGAAGAGCACGAAGAAGCAACTCACGGTATACGCGATAGAGGTTCAATCGGAAGGGCAAAGGACGGAAAAAGTCAAAAAGCAAAAAGCAAAAGGAAGAGGGCGAAAGCAGGAGAGACGGCGGGCTTCTCTTAAAATTCGCGCTGGCGCTCCAGTTCCGATACACCCTCCGTCTCGTCGAATCTCTCCCCTCTTCCGATCCGTCCGATGGTGGCCGCAACGTTTATCGTGGAACCGTCGGAGGTAACGAGAATTGCCCCGTTTTCGTCGGTCCGGCCGATCCCGACCCCCCTCCCCTTCAATTCCTCGATCGTTTCCTCGATTCCGGCCGCCAACTGCTTCTGAAAGAGTTGGCGATGCCGGAGGAAGGAATCACGGTGCGTGAAATGCCCGCGGCGCGGCTTCTTCAGATCGCTGGCCCACCCGGTCGAGACGACCGCCAAGGCGTTCCTCCCCGCCTTCTCCCCGAAGACAACCTTGTAGAGGTACGGTATCGCCGCCTGGGGGGACCCGTGCGCGGGAACCTGGAGAACATCCGAATGCAACCACCTCGGATCCACTTCAACCAGCTTCAGGATTCCCTGTTTCGTCAAATCGCTTGTCAGGAGAAAGCCGGTATTGCCGTATCGGATCGAAAAAGCCAAGGATTCATCGTTTGAGAATTTCGGGGAAAAACCTTCCGGAGGATGGATCGCAACGATCTCGAGTGTTCCGCCCGGCCCCTCTTCTCTCCAAAGAACGGTTCCTTCCCGGACGAGGTAGGGTTTGGGCGGGCCGGAAAGAGAGAAGAGTCTGTTCGGCGCGATCAGGAGAACCTCGAGGTAACGCCGGAGGTTCCACGGCGCCCGCAGGGCTGTGGCCAGTTTTGAGAAGTGAAAGAGCGCGGCCCCGAAATCCTTGTTTCGGGGGTTCTCCGCGGCCTCGTTTCTCAATTCGGTTTCCAGCGTCTTTTGAAATCCCGCGGCATCATTCGGGTCCCAATCCCAGACATTTTTACCGGCGTAGAAACGTTTTGCGGGGAGGATGCTTACGACCGCGGCCAGGCCTCCCATATCCTCGGGGGAGGTATTGGTCATCACGACGGCGTCCAGCGTATTGATCCGCTTCTTCAAGAGATACTGGACGATGGTTCGTTCGCCCGTGTTCCAGCCCGATCGGTAGTCGTTGGGTCCGGCATCGAAGAGAAGATGTCCGCCGGAGGGGGTCTGGACATGGACCGCCGAGCCGAAACGCACGGAGAGAAATTCAACGTGCAGTTTTCCATCCGGTTTCTCGGGATGGAAGCAGAGGACGATGATTGCGGCGGTGAAGAGCATTGCGGCGGTGAAGAGCGAAAGGGAAAAGACGCGGCGTCGCACTCCGCCGATGCCCATCACGAGATCGTAATAGAGGATTCGAAAATGCCTCGAGAGCGGTTTCCAGAAGACGAAGAACGAGAGGAGGAAATAGTAACCGGCCACCATACGAGGGGTAAGCGAAGGGACGTACGGAAAAGGAAGCACGACTGTCGAGATGTGGGCGGCCCAGAGAAAGAGATAGATCATAAGGTAGTTCGCGGCGTTGAGGGGAAGAGCAAGATAGAGACCGATGCCGGGGATCAGGCCGAGGAGACAGGCGAAGAGACCGAGTTGAACGATGATTCCGATCAGGGGGATCGCGATGAAATTGGCGAAGGGGCCGGCGATGGAGACGCGCGAGAAGTAATAGGAGCTCAGGGGCCACATCATTCCGAACTGAATCGCCGCCTGGGCCGCGGTGAATTGGGCCAGCCAGACCGGCAATCTCGAATACCCCGGTATGAAGCGGAAAAGGCGATCGAGGGGACCGGTCAGAAGCGCTAAGGATAGCACGGCCATAAAGGAAAGGGCGAAGGCCGGGGCAACGAGCCACCGGGGATTCTGCATCAGGATCGCGAAAGCCGAAACGCCGATGGCCAGAAGGATCGAGGCTCTCAGACCGGAGCCGAGATAGACATAGGTGAGGATAACGAGAGAGTTCATAATGACGGCGCGAACGGTCGAGGGACGCGCGCCGGTTATGAGGCAGAATATGACGAGAGCGAAGACGATCATCGGGGCGTAGATCTTTCGCGGAATGCGCAGGAGAACGAAAAATCCCCACAGGGCCCCCGCTATGATCGTAACATGCAACCCGGAGACGGCCAGGACGTGACTGGTTCCCGACCAGCGGAACTCGTCGAGGATGAGTTTGCGTAGGTCCGGCTCCTCGTCTTCCGATTTCGTTGTCGCGGTTTCCTCCGGGCCCTCCTCGAAGATACATTTCACGCCGGTAAGACCTCGCCGGGCTCCCAAAGTCACGCCCGCAAGGAACGCCGACTCGGGAAAGGGGACGGTCAGTTTGATGACACCAAGCATCCGTTTCTTGATCGAGAGCGCAAGAGCGACGATGGGATTTCCTTTCCGGCGCGAAACGATCTCGATGGGAGGGTTCTTCTTGTCCCAGAAATAGATCGAGGCCGTGGCATAGACATCCTGATCGTTATAGAAGTCCTGAGCGTTGAAGAGGCCGGGGTTGTCCGCGGGGCGGAATTCGAGAAAGGCCGCGTCCACGACGACGACATCGCCGTAAGATTCGGGATCGGCCAATTCCGCGAAGACCGAGCCGAACTCCTGGTCACGTTTCCCGAAAAAGCGGGAGGGGCGGAGAAGAACCATCACGTTTCCCCCGTTGACGGCGTACTTTTCTCCTTTTTCGGGATCGGGAATCACCTGATACGGCTCGATCAGGAGGGCGACCACGCCGGGCTTTCCCTTGGCCGGGCGGTACTCCGGCTCCGCCACGATCGTCCCGATCAGGCGCGTTCGGTCATGAAAGCGATCCTGATCCGGAAATTTGCCGAGGATGGCGCTGATATGCTGGGCTTTCGCGTTCGGATCGAATTCCGGAGGCTGCCAGGTTTGAGTGTACCGAGCGAAACCCAGCGGCGCCCCGGCGAGAACGAAAGCGAGAAGGACGACAAAAAACGGAATCCTTCTTTTGGCGCGCTTTCCGGCCAAAAATAGCCCCAGCGCCACCGCTCCGAAGACGGCCGCCAGGACGTATGCGATCCAGGCATAGCTCCTGTCCAGACGGAAGCCCATTCCGAGACCGACTCCGGCAATGAAACTGTAGGTGAAAGCAAAGATGATTCTTTGCATTAGAAGGGCTCGTCCGCGCGGCGTACCGGCGGATTGTATGGATAGAACCCGGCTTCCTTGTTGCTTTCGAAATTGGTTTCCGTCGTGTACGGCGTATGCAAAACGAACCGGCGGACGCCGAGGACGGCAAGCCCCAGGGCGAAGGAAGCGATGAGAATGATCAGGAGAAGCTTGGCGGCATCATCCCTCACGGTCAGCGCGCCGTTACGGCAACCTCGAGATCAGCAAAGAAGAACGGTATCTCTTTCGCCGCGGACTCGGGGCTGTCCGAGCCGTGGACGCTGTTTCGTTCCTTCGATTCCGCGAAGTCGGCGCGGATCGTTCCCGGAGCAGCCTCCGCGGGATCGGTCGCTCCCATGATCTCGCGCACGCGCGAAATCGCGTTTTCTCCCTCGAGAACCAGTGGGAAACAGGGCCCGGAGGACATATAGGCGCAAAGGGAGGCGTAAAACGGACGTTCCTTGTGAACCTCGTAAAAGAGCCCCGCCGTCTCCGGTGTCAACCTCACGACCCGCGCCGCTCGAATCCTCATCCCCGCCTCCTCAAACCGGGCCAGAATCTTCCCGGTTAGATTCCGTAAGAACGCATCGGGTTTGATGATTACCAGTGTTCTCTCCATATTCTCTCCACTCCCTCATTTCGCGTTTCTCCTCTCCCCCTTTCCGTCCGCATCCTACGCCACATCCCCCCCACCGACAACCTCAAAAAGGGGGTCATTCTTACAATTTGTCAATTTCAGATACCTCAGTTGACTCGAAAACCGCGCGGAGAACTCCAGCCAACCGGTCGATTGGAAATGACTCGCACGGTCTTCGGACTCGAGGGAGTTCTAAATCCGAGATGATTCCGCAAACTGGAGAGCCCGTGTACTCTCTGCGGACGGGAGAATCCGCGTGCCGTTCGCAACCAGAAGAGGGCATGTTTTCTAGCGCAGACTGGAGAGTCCGCGCTCCACGTCGGCGATTGGGTTTTTTATCTGCGGGCAAGATGGCCGCGCTCCCGGGACAGCGTTAACTGCCCGCTCCGACCTCCGCAGGTTGGAGAACCTGCGTTCCACTGCGGGCAGGCCTGCGGTTCCGGGTACCGCTGCGGACGGGAGAGCCCGTGCGCCGCCGGTTTCCTCTTCTCTCCCCTCAATTATCTAATTTTCAAGGCTTTAGTATGCTTCCCATTCGTCCGATTAATCTCTCAATGGCACGTCAATCCACAGTAAAGAAGGCCGTATCCGACTCGATCGTCGATATCCGGAAAACTCGGCGGAAACGGATCTCGGCAAACAACGACAAGGCGTTCTTCTCGTCGCGGGAACAAAGGGAAGCCGTTTCGTTCCTGCTCGTTACTTCCGCTGTGATCCTGTTCCTTTCGCTGCTTCTCAACCCGTCCGAACTCCGCGGAATTCAGACATCGGAGGTCCCGACGGCGACCGGTCTCTTTGGAAAATGGGTGGCAACTCGCTTTGGAATCTTCTTCGGCTTCGGTTCCTTGATCATCCCAATCGCGATGGCCTTGGCCGGCATCGGAATCTATCGCGGGGTTACGGCGCGAAAATTCTTCGCGAAGGGCCTGGCATTGACCGTCTGCCTGATTGCGACGTGTGCGTTCTTGGGTTTGATTGCACCCGACGGTTATCTTGGTGGATCGCTGGGGATGCGGCTCGCCGACGATCTGTTTTCGACGTTCGGTTACGTCTCTTTTCTCATCGTCTTTCTCTGTCTCGTCACGGCGGTCGTGATTGGAACTCCGCTTTCGTTTTCCGCGGTCTTTTCCCTTCTCTTCGCCGGCGCGGCGCTTGCCGGACGAATCCTTCTCCAAGGGAGGGATCTGGTCGCGGGAATCTTTCGCCATTCTCCCGCGAACGAGTCTCGTCCCGAAGAGCCTCAGGCACGCGGGGAAAAGCCCGGAAGATCGGGGAAAGGGAAAGGATCGAAGAGAGAAACATCCGAGGAAGAATCAGCGAAGCGCGGGCCGGAGTACTATGAAAAGGCCGAGACGCGTATCATCAAGACTCCCGCTTTGAAGCTGGTTCATCCGGAACCTGCGTCAGGCGAATCTTCCCCGGAGCCCGACTCTTCTCCTCCGGAAGACTCGGAAACGCGATCTCCCGTCGCCCCCCCTACCGTTCCCGCGGACGCACAAGAGGTCACCGCGGACATGCCGGAACCCGAGCCGGCGCAGGAAGGGCCTTTTCCTGTTGCGATACCGGAGCCGAAGGAGGAAGAGCCGGAAGAGAAGCCGGCGGCCGCGAGACCCGAGGTGATCGCGGAAGAGGAAGATGACGACGAGGATTACCTTTGCGAGGACGAATTCCGGATTCCGCCGTTGAGTCTGTTGAACAATCCGGAGATGACGGAATCAGTGACTGAGGAGGAACTCCGGGCCAAAGCGATGGATCTCCAAAACCGTTTGGCCGATTTCAACATCGAATGCAAGATCGGGCATATCATTCCGGGGCCGACGGTCACGCGATTCGAGATCGTGCCGGCGCCGGGGGTGAAGGTCTCAGCGATCAAGGCGCGAGAGGACGATATCGCGTTGGCAATGGCGGCACCCTCGATTCGGATCGAGGCGCCCATTCCGGGAAAGGCGGCCGTCGGGGTCGAGATACCGAACCGAAGACCGCAGTGCGTCACATTGAAGGAGGTCCTTGCCTCGACGGAATATCAGGATTTACGCAACCAGACCCCGTTGGCGGTCGCCTTGGGCAAGGATATAGCAGGCCGGCCGGTCGTGGCCGATCTGAGAAGAATGCCGCACCTGCTCATCGCCGGTTCCACGGGCTCCGGCAAATCGGTCTGCATCAACGCGATCGTGAACTCATTGATTCTGTCGAGCCGTCCGACGGAGGTAAAACTTCTTCTGGTCGATCCGAAGGTCGTGGAGTTGCAGGGTTACAACGGTATTCCGCATCTTCTGGCTCCGGTCATTACCGATGTGCGAAAGGCGCCGCAGGCCTTGATGTGGGCGGTGGAAGAGATGGAACGGCGGTACCGGTATCTTGCGCGAGCCGGGGTTCGGGACATCGAATCGTACAATCGGAAGGCGATGGAGAGCGAGCCGGAGATCGACGAGTTCGTGGATGTCGAGGACGAGCTTGCTCCGCAACGCGAAATGCCGTCGCGGATGCCGTACATCGTGGTCATCGTGGACGAGTTCGGAGACCTGATGATGGTCGCGGCGAAAGAGGCGGAAGAGGCGATCATCCGGATCGCCCAGATGGCGCGCGCCGTCGGCATTCACCTCATCATCGCCACACAGCGCCCCTCCGTGGACGTCATCACAGGAGTGATCAAGGCGAACCTCCCCTCGCGGATCGCTTTCTTCGTCAGTTCCCGGGTCGATTCTCGGACGATACTGGATTCCCAGGGAGCCGAGCGGCTCTTGGGGCGAGGGGATATGCTCTTCAAACCAGGCGACAAGCCCAAACCGATCCGCCTTCAGGGGAGCTTCATCGAGACGGAAGAGATCAAGCGCGTGATTCAATACTACACCGACCAGGGGAAGATTCGTTACGAATTCAATCTCCAAAACGGAGCAACGGAATTGGGACCCGGACCCGATCTCGCCGAAGAAAGCGATCCGCTCTTCGAACAGGCCTTGAAGATCGTCTTGGAGGACGGGCAAGCCAGTGTCTCCCGACTCCAGCGAAGGCTCAAGATCGGACATCCGCGGGCCGCCCGGTTGGTCGACATCATGGAGGCGCGAGGGCTCGTCACGCCGCCCGACGGCTCCAAACCCCGCCAACTCCTCTTCGACGAATCCTACTTCGAAAACGACGGCGATTGAGAGAGACGTCGGACTTCCACTCCGGTAGATTCTCAGTGTGATGAAGGGGAAATTTTCCGCACCTTTCGAGCGCGTCTTCGCGGTGCTGGTTCTTCTCGTTGGAACCGCGGCCGCCGTTCATTACGAAGAACCGGACTCTCTTGGACGCATCGTTCTCTGTCTCCTCTCCGCGCTCCTTCTTATCCGAATCTGGACCGCGCGAAGGATTTCTTCGTTTCTCTTTCCCGGACTCCTCTGGATTTCCCTCGCGGCCCTCTTTCTTCTCCCGGCATTGCCGGGGTTTCGATCACCCTATCCCCCCACCCGCTTTCTCTATATTGTCGCCTTTGCGGCAAGTTGGACGGTGACGGGCCCCTTGATACCAAAACGCCCCGGAGCCGCCGAAATCCTTCTCGGTCTGACCATCCTCGCCCTTCTCCTTCTTCGTTCCTATCAACTCTATCTTCATCTCCAGTACGGCTACGATCTCGCGCACGTCCTCAATATCCTCGACAACCTGGAATCGGGCCGAGGCTTTTTCAGCGATTATCTCGGCCAATCCATTCTCCGAAATCATCTCTTCCTCAGCCTGGGACTCCTCGCTCCGTTCTATACCGTCTTTCGAAACGGCTTCTTTCCGCAAGCGATTCAGATTCTTTCCCTTGGTCTCTCGCTTTTCTTCGTGACACGCGGTGTCCGTCGGCGTTTCGGAGAGGAAGCCGGCTGGGCGGCGTTTTGCGTGCTGGCCTTTCATCCCGCCTTCTCCGGATTCGCCGTTCACGAAATGGATCCCGCCGTTCTGGGAACGCTGGGCGTGGCGGTGGCCTTTTACGGGTACGCGCGGGGGCGGCGTGCTTGGTTCGCCCTCGGCTCCGCCCTCGCCATTCTCTCGAAGGAACACTTCCTCGCCGCCGGCATCCTCGCCGGAATTGCGCTGGCCGTCACGAAACGTTCCTGGCGCCGCGAAGGATTTCTTCTCGCCACAATCTCCGCCGCGATTCTCGCCGTCTTCCTCACCTACAACCGGACGGGGCCCGGCTTTGACCTTTCCGCGCAGGCCCGGCTGCGATTCGGTCCCCGGGGATTTCACCCCGCCCTGCTCCTCGAAAGCCTCAAACAACCCTCCCGCGTCGGATATCTTCTTCATATCTTCGTCCCCGCGGGACTCCTTCCGATCGCCGCACCGCTCTATCTCCTGCCCGCGCTTCCCGAGGTTCTCCTCAACGTCGTTTCCCGCTTTCCCATGTACAAGATCATGTCCCATTACGCATCTTTGACGCTTCCCTTCCTGGGCATCGCCACCGGAGCGGCCGTCGCCTCCCTCGCCTCATTCCTTCATCTTTCCGACGAATCCGTCGCTTCCTTTTCGGCGCTTTCGGCCCTGCTCGCCGCCATCCTCTGCACGCTGGGCCCGCTTTCTCATACGGGTGCCTTTTACGACATCGTCTTCCGGGAACCGGACGCGACGGCACTTCACGCCCGTGCGCTCGTAAAACGCTTGCCTCCCGGCGGCGTCGCTCTCGAGGGAAACCATCGCTTGCTCATTCTTCTCGCGGATCGAAAACCCGTGATCGATCTCCCCTACCTCGACCGCAAGAAAGAGATGCGACGCCGGCCGTTGTTGATCCGAGACCTCTACACGCAAATCGGAAAAGGCGAACCCGATCCCAATCCGCCCGCCGGTTATGCCCTCGTGGACCGCGAAGACAGCATCTTCGTCTATAGGAGGAAGGAAAGCGCGGGAAGGAGATGAAGGGAGAAGGCAAAAGGCAAAAAGAAAAGGCAAAAGGAAATAGGGAAAGGGAAAAAGGAAAAAGGGGAAGGGAACGGAAGAGAAGGAAATGTGGGTTCTCCGGTATAGAAGTCTAATCCTTTCGATCCGACTCCTTCCGCTCCTCCAACAGGCCGTACTTTTCCAACTTGTATTGAAGGGATTGGCGGGTGATCCCCAATCGCCTGGCAGCGCGGGCCCGCGATCCCCTCTCCCGCGCCAACGCCTCCTCCAATATCCCTTTCTCGAACTCCCGCAACCGAGCCGGAAGGTCCTTTTCCTCCGCATAGCCGGCATCCCCCAATCCGGCCTTCTCCCGTGACTCTCCCCGGATCGCCTGCGGGAGATCGTCCGGCCCGACGGTTGTTCTATCGAGAATCTTGATTCGCTCGGCGATATTCTTCAGTTCGCGAATGTTTCCGGGCCACGGGTATCTCTTGAGAAGTTCCAGCGCCTCCGGCTCGATCTCAACCCCGGGGAGAAACTCCGCCAGGAGCAACGGGATGTCTCCCTTTCGCTTTCGAAGCGGAGGAAGATCGATCGTAATCACGGCCAATCGGTAGAAGAGATCTTCACGGAAACGTTTCCGCGCGACGGCGGTCTCAAGATTGCGATTCGTGGCCGCAATGAAACGCAGATTCACCGTGATGAGATCTGTTCCTCCGACCCGAAGGAAACCGCGGGAATCCATCACGCGAAGAAGTTTCGCCTGAAGGTCCAACGGCATTTCTCCAATCTCGTCCAGAAAAACCGTCCCGCCGTTTGCGCGTTCCAAAAGCCCCTGTTTTCGACGGACCGCGCCGGTGAAAGCCCCGCGCTCATGACCAAAGAGCTCGCTCTCGAGAAGTTCGTGGGGAATCGCTGCACAATTGATCTCGACGAAGGGTTTCTTTCTTCGATCGCTTCTCCGATGAATCGCCCGAGCGACCAGTTCCTTTCCGGTTCCGCTCTCCCCTGTGATCAAAATCGTGGCATTCGTAGCGGCGACGCGGTCAACCATTTCATAGATGCGGCGCATCGCGGGACTGGCGCCGATCATCTCCTCGAATCGGTCCTGCTCGACGAGAAGTTCCCTGAGGCGGATGTTTTCGAGTTCAAGGCGGCGTTCCGCAACCGCTCGATCCACCGCCAGGCGAAGTTCATCGAGGGAGGGAAAGGGCTTCTGGAGGTAATCGCGAGCCCCTTTCTTCATTGCCTCCACGGCGGAGGAGATCGAGGCCATAGCGGTCATAATGATAACCGGCTTTCGCGGTTCCTCCGCACTCCACTCCTCCAGCAAATCCATCCCCGAGGCGTCACCGAGTTTGAGATCGAGGAGCACAACGTCGGCGCGAGGATATTTCTCCCGCGCTTCCTCCGCGGTCCCGGCAAAGAGCAGATCGCGTCCCTGGAGGGCACGCGCGACGAGTTTCCTGACGGATTCCTCGTCATCCACAACGAGGATCGTTCCGGAAACCTCCGGCAAATTTTCTTCGGCGTTCACGCTTCTCCTCCCTTCCTCGGAAGAATCAACTGAAATTCCGCGCCTCCCTCGGGCCGGTTCGTCGCCGTAATTTCGCCGCCGTGCGCCCGCAGGATGTCGCGGGAGATCGCCAGTCCCAAACCCGTACCGCCGCTCCGGCCGCTCGTGAACGGCTCGAAGAGCGTCTTCTTGACCTCCGCGGAAATCCCCCGCCCGTCGTCGCGGATGAAAATTCGGACGCAATCCGCCGCCCGCTCCGATTGGATCACGATCCTCTTCGCTCCGGCTTCCTCGGCATTCCGAACGAGATTCCGGAAGACGAGTTCGAGAAGGCGGCGATCGCCGATGACGGCCTCCGCCTCTCTTCCCCAATTCGTGACCACCTCCGCCCGTTGCGCTCCGATCGAAAGAGAGTCGAAACGGACCGCGGCCTTCTCTATCTTTTCCTCACGGACAAAATGAAGGAGCGCCTCGGTCAGTTCGCCGCAGAGTCTCGATTGCTCCAGGATTTCCCTCGCATCCTCCTCCGAGGGCGTTTCTCCTCGATGGATACTTTCGAGAATAAGCTCCGCGCGGCCACGAATGACCGTCAGCGGGGTTCGCATCTCGTGTGTCAACTCCGCTGAAACCATTCCGGCCCGCGCCAAACGTAACTCGAGCCGATTTCTCTTCACGGTTGCTTCCCGTTCCTCGCTACGACGCAGTTGCGTTTCCCGCGTGTTCCGCCACGCCGTAGCGATCCCCTCGAGAAATCGTATTTTCGATCCCGGAACGCGATCCTGGAGGATCGCCCGCGCTATCTCGCCTTCCTCCGCTTCCAAGCGCCTCAGTTTCTGGAACAGCGGAAGAAAAGCGAGAAAGAAGACGAGCAGGAGAAGACCCCCGAGCCCCGCCAACGCTCGCCCTTTCATTATCGGGTTCCATTCCGCGGCCGTGGCCAGAAAGAAGAAGGAGACGAGAACGAAGCAGAAGACAGCCAGGATCGCCGCCAAAAGAAAGGTCTTCAGGCGGGTCATTGCGACTCCTTCCGAGAAAAATTTCCACCCGATCCGTTTCCAAACCCTCCAACCGCGGCGCGTTTTGAAACAAGAGAGAGCAACACCGCATTCACTCCGGAATGGGTAGATGGCAAATTATGGGCAGACGAACGCAATAATTTTGACATGCAGAACCGCTGATGCTTGTTGTTCAACTCTGTTTTCCTGCCATAACTCCGCAGACTGGAGAGTCTGCGCTCCATAACGCGGCGAAAATGGGGCGCTGGTTCTCTAACCTGCGGAAGAGAACAGTTACCTGCAGGCAAGATGCCTGCCTTCCGGCAGGCAGACCTGCGCTCCCGGATTCCGCCGCGGACTGGAGAGTCTGCGCTTCCTTTAAATGGTTTGAATTGAGACGTGGCTTGCCGGAGGAGAAGGCCCCGTTTGGCACAAAGTGCCCACTTTTCGCCATGGACCCCTCCGGGATCGAGCGGATCGCGTTCATTTTTTCTTTCGCTTCCCCCACTTTTCTTGAAACGACCTCTCCTTTTCTCCTCACTTTTCCATTTCGTCCTCCGCGGCGTCACCGTTTCTTGAAAGGTTTGAGTCCCTCGATTCGGGGTCTTCCTCGGAGAAGGAACGAAGAAGTTCCGGCAAAGGAGCGGGGAGGTCGAGAGGACGCGGACGCATGGCACGAATGTTTCCGATCGGCTCTTTCCTCCGGGCAAGACGTTCGAGTTCAACAGCGCGCCACCTCAACTCGATCGTGTCGCCCAACGCGGCCAAGGCTCCGAGATGTAACGGCTCGAGGACGCGAATGAACGAGACCTCTTCCCACGCTCGCTTCCAACCATACCATTTCCGCATTCTATCCTTATAGCGGGCGGCGTACCAGGCCCACGCCCGCGCCGTCTCGAAGTGCCACTGGGCTTCCGCCGGGGCCAGATCAGCGGCGCGTTCCATTCCTCGAATCGCGCCGCCGATCGAGCCGTGGCGCGCGGCGTAAATTCCTTCGTCGTAAGAAAACTCCGGACGGAACGGCTCGAGGTTCTTGATCCGAATCAGAACCGTCTCTTCGGCGGAAGATTCGAGCCAGAGGGGAGCGGCGAAGGGAGCGAAACGAGGATTGCGCGAGGCCAAACCAAGACCATAGATCGCCATCAGGATCGAGGCTGCAAAGCAAAGCGTCTTCCTCACGAGGCCAGGCTTGCGGGGCGGCGCAGACACGGGTAATGCGCGCCCGAGAAAGAACCCGAGGAAGAAGAGGGGGAGGACGAGACGGAAGGGGAAGTAAAAGAGAGCCGGAAAGAAGAGGACCGCCGGCACGACGAGTTCGCCACGGTTCTTCCTGGCGATCGCGAGAAGCCACGAGAGTCCCAGCGCGAACCAGGCCGAGAAACCGAGGATTCCGGTTTCGAAGAGAAGCTCGAGCGGTTCGGAGTGGACGTAAACGGGGTAGCGAACGCGGTGAATCGGCGTCGGATCCTGAAGAAGAAAACGCCGGCCGACGGAATCGAAGGCTCCGTAACCCCATCCGAACCAAGGTCTCTCGCGAAGGCCGTTCAACGCTGCGACATAGATGCGCGCGCGGTTCCAGGCCAGCGGGTCGGAACGGATTCTTTGAATGGTGAAGAACGCGGCACCGGACAAAAGCAAAATCGTCACCAGAAGCGCCGTCGCCCGGGCACGTTTCCGGAAGACTTTCGCGAAAATGATCAGGAGAAACGCGGCGGCGGAAAGGAGGACAGCGCGCGAGGCGGAAGCCGTTGCAATCGCGACGACGGGAAAAACGAGAAACGGCCGAAACCGGCGAAAGCGCCCCCGGAAAGAACAATAGGCCGAGGCCGAGAGAAGAAGAACGGCGATGGCGAAGTCGATCGACGAGACGAACCAGAAGTGCGGCGGCTCATTCCGAAGCAGCCTTTGGAGAAGAGCGGGAAGCGCGAGAAGAAAAGCCGCAATGAAGGCGAAAAACCCGGGAATTCTCTCCCACCATTCTTCCGATCCTCTCTCTCCCTCTCTCCTCTCCGCCGCCCGTTCTTTCGCCTCGGAGCAGGCGGCGGCGTGTCCGACCACCGCCCAGGCAAAGAAGGCCGCAAGCACCCCCGCTGAATGCATGGCCGGGCCCGGAGCACTCCCCGAAGTCAAGGTGATCGCCAGCGTTGCGGCAAGGATGATCGCGAGAAGGATAAGGGAAAGAGTCCAGGCAACGGAAACGATGCCGGCGATAAGAAGCCCCGCGGCTCCAAAAAACGCCGCCAACACCGGCGCTACGCGGATCCCGAAGAGAGAGGTGTACAGAACCAACAAAATCTCTGCCAAGACCGGTAAAGGCACTCTGAAGCGGCGGGAGAAGCCGGAGGGCCGGCGATCCGACGGGGAGAAGGAGAATCCCATTCAGGAACCCGAGGCGGGCGCCGCGGCGACGATGACGCGGTTACGCCCCGCATCCTTCGCGGAATAGAGTGCTTTATCCGCCCGTTTCAGGAAATCCTCCGGATATTCTCCGGCGAGGATTTCCGCAACGCCGGCGGAGATCGTCACGGAAACGGTCCGTCCCTCCACAGGTGACAATTGCAAGGCTTCCACATCTCTTCGCACTCGTTCCGCGGCGTGTTGAGCCGTTTCAAGACTCGCGCCCGGAAGCACCAGTGCCATCTCCTCACCTCCGTATCGGAACCCCACCGCCTCGGCGACTTCCGAAAGTATTTGAGCGACGGAGCGGAGAACGAGGTCGCCTGCTTGGTGGCCGAAGGTATCGTTGATCCGCTTGAAGCGATCGATATCGAAGAGGATCAAGGACGACGGAGGAGTCAATTCCCGCAGGAGAGAGTCGAATCCGCCGCGATTGAGAAGACCCGTCAGCGGATCGCGAAGCGCGCGGGAGACCCATCGCGTTCTCTCCCACGCCAATTCCAAAGCCTGACGCAGCGTTTCGCACGCCGTGCCGCTTGTGCCTTCCTCAAAAAATGCAACCCAACGCGTCCCAATCGCGAACGCTCGCGCGAAGACGAGCGGTACCTCTTCCGAAACGTTGTCCGAAGGACGCATTTCCCTCTTCCGAGGCCTATCGGGACCGAGGTATTCAAGAATCGTCCCCTCAGGCGGAACCGGCCATCCTCGTCCCCGGCACTCCTCGATCGGAAGAACCGCGGCTCTTTCGGATAGCATCTTTACCGCTTTCTCCATAAGACCCCCGAAGCGTTCGGAATCTCCCTCGCCCTCCAGGAGAATCGTCAGAGCCCTGTTGAGGGCGAAGAGTTCGAGGAAGCGGTCCTGTGTGCGAACCGGAACTCCCGATTCCGGACAGATCCATCGGTACGAGCAGAAGCGGCATTGCGCCCCCGGTCGCGCCGGAAATTCCCTGGCCTCGGCTATCTCGAGACGAAGCGCTCGTATTTCCTGTTCGAGCCGCGCCGGCTCGAGACGTTGGTGGTCAATTATCGTTGGTTCATCTCCAAGTACGAAGGTTTGAAGCATCGTGGGGCGCCGGCCGTGAACCACCTCCGCCACAGCCCCATAGAGGTTCATTCGAAACTCCTCCGCCTTCGTATCGGGATGGGTGCGGGCAAATCGGCCGACGACAAAGTCCCTGTCGTCCCATTTGGCATAATCGATAAGCGCGCGGAAGAAGCCGCCGGCCCAGGAAATATTGACGTAGCGAAAGGTTTCGGAAGGAGCGAGGTGCGAGAGGATCGGAAAGGCTTTCCAGAGGAGCGCGCGGGATCGATGGTAGGTGGTGACGGCATCACGACGCCGCGAAAATCGGTTCCACGGCCAGAGATCGACGAGACATCGATCGAGAAAATCCCAGTCTCTTTGGGGAAAAGCCAACCACTGCTGAAGCACGGTTCGAATTGCAGGCCAGGTTTCCTCATCGCCCGATTCTTTTTCCGGGATACTCAGACGATCCCGGTAACGAAAAGAGAAGCGCGCGGGACACTGCCGATAGGTCATAACAGCAGATACGGAAAGGCTTTTCATTACGGAGGAACTTTAATTGAAGAAGGCAAAAGGAAAAAGGCAAAAGGGAGAAGGAAGAAGGCAAAAGGAAAAAGGAAGAAGGAAGAAGGAAGAAGGGAGAAGCGGGGAGAAAAGGGAGTGGAGGAGATCCCGAATGTTATCCCGAGAAGGACGAAGTTCGAGGAGAAGTCCCGCACCCTCGCAAGGGCGGGGATCGCGGAGGGATAAACGGGGACGGGGATTCCTCAGCGAAGGAGCGCCTCGGAATGACGGAGGCGTTAACAGCCGGGGTTCGTATTCGTGGACTGCATCTTGCCGTCTCCGCTAGAATAGTAACGGTAGTCGTCGGGAGGCGAGGTTCCGGAACTTCCGTCACATCCCTTCGCGCCGTCGATGGAGACGCAGATGGTGTAGAAGGCTCCGTCGCCCGTATATCTGTAAGGATCGCCCCAAGGAGTAATGGGATCCGTTTCGAAATACTTCGGAATGAGATATCCCATACTCGCGCTATTAATCGTCGTAGAAGAAGAAAGAACCGGAAACGACCCTTCATTGTCGGCGAAATACATCGAGAGGGACCCGTTGAGGGAACCGACGACACCATCAACTTTCCCGACCTTTGAACGGCAAATCGCGGCGAAGAGTTTCGGCAAGGCAATCGAAGCCAGAATCCCGATGATCGCCACGACGACGAGAATCTCGATCAGCGTAAATCCAAAGGAATCCTTTTTCCCATCCCCCGCGTCATGAATTCCTCCCGCCCTTCTTACTTCCCATATCATTTCATTTTCACTCCAAGAGTCATTCTTTTGAATCGCCGCAGATGAAATCCACGAAAAAACCCGCCCGCCTTCCGGCGGGCGGGTCCTCGGTTTCAACCTCGCTTCGAGGAAAAACGCTCAGCAACCAGGATTCGTATTCGTATAAGCGACCTTCCCGGTAGTGCTGGAATAATACCGGTAGTCGTCGGCCGGCGAGCTCCCCGGAGAGCCGTCACAGCCTTTCGCACCGTCAACCGATACACAAATGGTGTAAACGGAGCCGTCGCCCGAATACCGGTATTTCCCGGTCCACGGCGGCGTCGGGTCCTCTTGGAGATATTTCGGAATAAGATAACCCATCGCGGAGCTTGTGACATCCGTCGCGGCGGTCTTATTCGGATAGGTTCCGTTATTATCCGCAAAGTACATCGCCATCGATCCGTTGATCGCGCCGAACGTGCCGTCAACCTGGCCGACCTTCGAGCGGCAGATCGCCGCGAAGAGCTTCGGCAACGCAATCGAAGCCAAGATCCCGATGATCGCCACAACAACCAGGAGTTCAATCAGTGTGAACCCTTTTCCCTTCCGATGAAACCGAATCATTCCGTCACCTCTCAACTTAACTTTCCCGCCTCGATCGCCACGGCTCATGTTCCGGCCCTTAATCCAGACCACGCCGCAACGTCGATAGGTAAAGGAGCAAAACGCGTGCCGCACGGAACTTCACTTTTTTCAACAAGAGATCAATCTAACGCCATTAAAATCATCAGAATAGTGACGCCGGTGTCAAATTTCCGACGGCTTCGGTTCTCGGCCCTACCTAACGAACCTCCCGCCTTCAAGAATCAACATTAAAAGCCCGCCCAGTTGTCGGTGCCGTATCCGGCGGAAGAGAGGAAAACAAGGGCCGTGACCCGCGTTTTCCCGCCTCTTTCTTATGATTCTCGCAGTGCCGCGTGAGCGGCGGCCAGCCTCGCGATCGGTACCCGGAACGGCGAGCAGGAAACATACGTCAGACCGACTTTATGAGCGAAAGCAATCGAGCGTGGTTCGCCCCCGTGCTCGCCGCAAATTCCCAGTTTCAAGCCCTTCCGGACCCCGCGCCCCAGACGCACCGCGGTCTCGATCAACCGGCCCACACCCTCGGTATCGAGAACCTGAAACGGATCATATTCGTAGATGCCCAGTTTCACGTATTCGCCGAGAAAACGGCCGGCGTCGTCGCGGCTGAATCCGCATCCCATCTGGGTCAGGTCATTCGTCCCGAAGGAGAAGAACTCCGCCTCGGTCGCGATCTGATCTGCCGTCACCGCGGCGCGAGGAACCTCAATCATCGTGCCGATCAGGTAAGGCAATTGCTTTTTCGTCAATCCGCGTTCCTTCAAGACCCGAGCAATCACCTTCTCGGCACGTTCCCGCGCCAGGCGAAGTTCGGCGACATTTCCAACGAGCGGAATCATAATCTCGGGCTTGACGGGAATTCTCTTCTTCTTGCAGTTCGCCGCCGCCTCGATGATCGCCCGCACCTGCATCTCTGAAACCTCCGGAAACGTCAGCCCCAGACGACATCCCCGATGCCCCAGCATGGGATTGAATTCGGCCAGTTCTTCGACACGCCGTCGGATTTCCTCCGGGGTCACTCCCATGGCCTTCGCCATCTCCCTCTGGCCCGCGACATCATGGGGAAGGAATTCGTGCAAGGGAGGATCGAGGAGCCGGATCGTGCACGGTCTCCCCTTCAACGCGGCGAAGATCCCCTCGAAATCGCGCCGTTGGAGCGGAAGAAGTTCCCGCAATGCGCGATCGTACTGCTTCCGCGGGCCTCTCAATTCAGCCGCGATTGCCTTCCTTCTCTTCGGGTCTTCCTCCGCCGCCAATTCCGCTTCGAGTCGCTTCACCGTATCCGCGACCAGGATCAATCGGCGAAAACTCGTAATCCTTCTTCCCTCGAAGAACATATGCTCGGTCCGGCAAAGCCCGATTCCTTCCGCCCCGAATTTTACCGCAACCTCGGTATCGTGCGGCGTGTCGGCATTGGTTCGGACACCGAGTTTACGGTATTGATCGGCCCACTTCATAATCGTGGCGAAGTTCCCGCTCAGTTTCGGATCCACCGTGTCGATTTTTCCCGCATAAACGAATCCCGTCGATCCGTCAAGACTGATCCAGTCGCCCTCTCGAAACGCACGCCCTTCCACCGACATCTTCCGCGCTTTGTAATCGATCCGCAGTGTTCCGGCTCCGGCAACACAACACTTTCCCATCCCTCGGGCGACGACGGCGGCATGCGAGGTCATTCCTCCGCGGGCGGTCAGAATACCGCGCGCGGCGTCCATTCCGCCGATATCCTCGGGACTCGTCTCGATCCGGCACAGAATGACATCCTTTCCTTTCGCCGCCGCCTTCTCGGCCGCCTCGGCCGAAAAGACCAGTTGCCCCGTGGCGGCACCAGGTGAAGCGGGAAGCCCCTTCGTGATCGGCTTTGCCGCCTTGAGCGCCCTGGGATCGAACTGGGGATGCAGGAGTTGATCGAGGTCGTTGGGATTGATCCGGAGAAGCGCGGTCTTCCGATCGATCAGGCGCTCCTTCACCATATCGACGGCGATCTTGACGGCTGCGGCCGCTGTTCGTTTTCCCGTCCGCGTCTGCAGCATATAAAGCGCTCCGTCCTCGATCGTGAACTCGATATCCTGCATATCCTTGTAATGCTTCTCCAAGATTCCCCGAATTTGGTAAAGCTTCTTATACGCGGCCGGCATCACCTTCTTCAGCGCTTCGATCGGCTCCGGCGTTCGAATCCCCGCCACGACATCCTCTCCTTGCGCGTTCATCAGGAACTCTCCGTAAAACTTGTTCTCGCCGGTCGAGGGATTCCGCGTGAAACAGACGCCCGTGCCGGAACGGTCCCCCATATTTCCGAAGACCATCGTCTGGACATTCACGGCCGTTCCCAGCAAACCGCGGATATCGTTCAATTCGCGATACCGAATCGCGCGAGGATTGTTCCACGAACCAAAGACCGCGCTGATCGCCTTCTCCAACTGGATTCTCGGGTCTTCCGGAAAAACCTCCCCCGTATGCCGCTTGTAGAGAGCCTTGTAACGCGCCACCACCTTCTTCAGATCCTCCACTCCCAGATCCGTGTCCAATTTGACACCTGCTTCTTCCTTGACGCCGTCAAGACAGTGTTCGAAGGCTTCGTGCTCCACTCCCATCACGACATCGCCGAACATCTGGATGAAACGGCGAAAGGCGTCCCAAGCAAAACGCTCGTTTCCGGTCTTTCGGATCAGAGCCTCGAGCGTTGCGGAGTTGAGGCCGAGGTTGAGAACGGTATCCATCATCCCCGGCATCGAGACGGCGGCGCCGCTGCGTACCGAGACGAGAAGCGGATTATCGCCATAACCAAAGGTCTTCTTCGTAACCTTCTCAAGTCTCTCTAGAGCGCGATCAACTTCGGCCTTGAGTCCCACGGGCCATCTCTTTCCCGCCTCATAATACTCCGCACAGGCTTGGGTCGAGATCGTGAATCCCGGAGGAACAGGCAGCCCAAGGCTGGTCATCTCCGCGAGGTTGGCGCCCTTTCCTCCCAAAAGCGCCTTCATACCGGCCTTCCCTTCCGCTTTCCCGCCGCCGAAAAAGTACACGTATCGCCGTTTCTTCCCTCGAGCCATCGTAATTCAACCTCCAAGTATTTGACAGAATTCGGAAATCGCTTTCCGGGCGTTTCGTCTTCCGGTCCGCTTCACCGTTGCCCGGCTTCGAGCCGTAGGGTACCGGAATTTCAGCGCACAAGAGTAGAAAAGACCGTTGCGTTGTCAAATGAATTCTTGGAAACGTCCGGCCAAATGGGACCGATTATGAACCTTGCTGGAAATGAGACGCCACGCGGCCGTTCCCGCCCGCCTTTCCTGTTTCGCCTCGTCCGGGAGAGGGTCGGGGTGAGGGGGCACGGGCACGGCATCCCGTACGGGCACGGCAGCCGTACGGGCACGGCATGCCGTGCCCCTACAACCGCTCCACTTTCCAATTCGATATGTTCTTCTCCTCGCTCGAATACGTAACCCCCACCAGGTCTATCGGCTTTCCTCGGTCCCGGTACTTCTCGGGATAACCTTTCTCCCGGATCTGTTCGATACACTTCTGCGGCTCTTCATCGATCTTGAACTCGAAGATGTAAATCCTCTCCTCCAACTCCAGCGCGCAGTCCAACCGCCCCCGGTTCGTCATCACCTCGAACGCCCCCTCCAGCCCCGCCAACTTCAGACACAGGTACATCAGGCTGTTGTAATAGTCTTCCCTTTTGATCACGATCTCATACGGAATTCCCAAAAACGCCACCTTCACGAGTTCAAAAAAGCCGTCCAGATCCCCGTTCCGCAAACACTTCTTCAACCCTCTCTGCCATCGCGACTCCCGTACGTCTTCCTGATCGCCCGCATACCCTACCAACAATTCCGACAACAGCGATTTCTCCACTTCGTAATTCGGATATCCGAGTCGATAATACCGATCTTCTCCTTCGACGATCTGATCCTCAATCGTGAGATACCCCGTCTGGAACAACAACGCCGGAATGTATATCTTCTCGACGTCGAATCTCGAGAAATCGTCGTCAGACAGCTCCAACCCGTCCGCGCGAGACACGTCGAAATTCCTTTCCCGCATCAATTCCACCAGAAACGTCGGCGTCCCGCTTTCGAACCAATAGTTGTCGAAGCGCTCGTTTCCGAAGAGTTGCAAAACGGAAAACGGATTGTAAACCTTCTCCTCCCGCTCCGAAAAACGGTACCCGTTGTACCAGTGCCGCATTTTCGCTCGCAACTCCTCCCGACGAATCCCCAATTTCCTCGCTGTCCCATCGAGGTATTCTCCGAAATACCGGTCCAAGTCCTGCTCTTCATAGCCGAGCAGATTGTTGTATTTTTCCGTCATGGTTATGTCGTACAGATTATTCAGATCCGAAAAGATGCTCGTTCGCGCGAACTTGCTGACCCCCGTCAGCAACACGAACTTCAGATACTCGTCCGCCGCCTTCAGTATCCCGTAGAAGTTCTTCAGGACCTCCCGGTTCTCCTTCGCGATCTCGGGACGCGTCACGTGATCGATGATCGGTTTGTCGTATTCGTCGATCAAAACGACCACTTTCCCCTGATCGCTCAACTTCCTGATCAACTCGTGGAAAGCCTCGTTGTGTTCTTTCCGCTTTATCTTCACCGCGTATTCGTCAGCCACGTCCCTTACCCGGTTCAACAACCCTTCCCGCAGCACTTCCCCGTTGTCCCGCGCAATCGCCACCATATCGATCCGGACCACCGGATGTTTCTCGAACTCCCATCGGTCGTGAATCCACAATCCTTCGAAAAGATGTTTCTTCCCGAGAAAGATATTCTCGAGCGTGGAGATCAAGAGGGATTTGCCGAACCGCCGCGGCCGGGAAAGGAAATAAACCTTTCCCTCCGTAAGCAATTTGTGAAGATACGGTGTCTTATCGACGTAGATGTAGTCTCGCGTTGCAATTTCCTCGAAGTTCTGAATTCCGATCGGCAGTTTCTTCATTCTCGCGGCTCCCACGCCATTATGCGGGAAGACCCGCTCTTTCGTCAACGCGCGGGCGAATAATTGTTCACCCCCTCCAATGACCATCTCACCCTACAAACAAACCTCGGCCGAAACATTCCACGCGGTGGCGGATTGCAGCGATCCGTGAAAAAGGATGGGGAGAGCGGCAGGGGCAAGGAGAGGGACAAAAGGCAAGAGCGGGCTATCCTCCAGACGATATTTCCCGGCACGAAGCGCAAAGGAATGAAACGGAACGGGGCACCTCTGCTCGTCCTTCTTACCACCAGCGGTAATGGTTCCAGCGGACCACGAAATCGCTCGGTGAATCCACGCCTGAAAGCAACTCCCGCGCGCCCTCCGCCGCTGTTCTACCCGACGCCAACCGCTCGCGCAACAGATCGAAACTCTTCCGGCACGTCGTTTCCCCCGTTCCCATCTCCAGAATCTCCTCGAGAAATTTCGCGATGGGGCGACCGCGGAACTCCGCCCCAAGCCCTTCTCGAAAGACCCTCTCCCGTAACGCGGCAAACTCCTGTTCCCCCGAAGCGACCAGTTCTTCGGTGAGATCCAGAATAGCGTCGAGATCACCATAGAGCAGATCAGCCCAGAAACAAGCCGCCGTCGTGATCAGTTCCGGCTGCGGGGCATCCAGCGCCCGGACCTCGACGAAGGTCTTGATCCGGACCTCGGGGAAAACCTGCGTCAACGCCACCTCGAGGTCGTACTCGTCCGCCGCTCCGGAATCCATCAGATCACCGAAGGTCTTTCCTTCCGGATCGCGATAAACGCCTCCTCGCTCCACGAACATCAACGGGCGCGTCATAATGTAGCGCGCGTACTCCCCCGGATCGCAGTGGGAGCGGAGAAGAAACGGTGGGATTCCCGTGCGCTGCGGATCCGTGCGCGTCCAAACGCGGCCGCGGTAGCAGAGGTCATCGAGGACACGCCCCTCGGCGATGCCGGAAGAGGCGAAGAGGGCTTGCGCGAGAGGGACGAGCCGCGCGGCGGCGCACATCTTCCGCATCGCGTCCGTCAGATCGGAATAGTCGAGCGCGACTTGGCATCCGGCCGTCATCTTCATCATCCGATGGGAGAGATCGCCGCGGCGGCCGAGGTACGGCGCCATAAATTGGTACCGCTTCTTCGGAATCCATTCGACTTCCTCCAATTTCGAAAACGGCTGATAACCGATCCCAAGCAGCACGATCCCGCGTTCCGCGGCAATCTCGTCCAAAAGTTCACCGAGGCTTCCCACAAGACCCCGCAGTTCTCGGATCGAACGCATCGGTTTCGTGGAATGCTCGATCTGGCCCCCCGGCTCCAATGTGATCGCGTCGCCGTCCTTGGAAAGAGAAATAACATGGCCGTCTTCGCGGTGGCATTTCCATCCGTCGCGCCGCGCCAATTCCTCCAGCAAAGGCTCGACGCCGGTGTAATACGAGATTGCCTTTCCGGATTTACAGAACACCCCCAATCGCTCGTATTCCATCCCGACCAGCCACTCCTTCCGAGGACGGGAATGCCGTTCCAGAAAGGACAAAATATCGTCTTCGGTCCGGATCGGCTCTCTTCGTAAATTTTTTTCTTCTTCCTCGTTCATCCTTCTTCCTTCCCGGCAAGATTCCTTCGGCCGCGGCAAGGCGAATGACCATTACAACGGTGCGCGATGCCGGTCATCGTTTCGCCCAATCCTGCGCTCTTCCCGCGCTCTTCCCGACAGTGCCGCCCGAATTCGCTCCTTCCTTCTCGAAAAGAGGATTTCCAACCACCGGTTTTCGGTCGGAAATACGTGGAAATTCTTACGAGTCCTTTTCCGGTTCTTTCAATAAAGACGGATCGAAGGTACCGCGGAACGACTCCTCGGCGGGGCCGGTCATAAAGAGGTCTCCTTCGCCGTCCCAAGAGATTATCAATTCTCCACCCCGGAGATGAATTCGGGCTTCCTTCTCCGCGATCCCACAAAGAACGGCGGCGGCGAAGACCGCCGAAGCCCCCGTCCCGCAAGCGTACGTTTCCCCGGAGCCTCGTTCCCAGGTTCTCTGTTTGAGGTGGCCTGGAGCGAGCACCTGAACGAATTCGACGTTCACGCGCGCGGGGAAAACGGGATGATGCTCGATCCGCGGCCCCCATTCCGGAACCGGAAAGGAATCGACATCGGGAACGAAGATCACGGCGTGAGGATTTCCCATCGAGACGCAGGTCACCTCGAACCGCTCGCTTCCAACTGCGATCGGTTCCGCGACGATCGCCTCGACTTCTTCCCCTCCCAGCGCAACGGTTTTCGCCGGGAGATCGGCGGGGATCTTCTCCGGAGTGAAGATCGGCCGTCCCATATCGACTCGCACATCGTGACCGCGCGATCGTTCGCCGATAACCTCGACGGTAATCGGGCCGGCTCCGGTCTCGATCACGCCTCGCTCACCGATCCGGCCTTCGCGGAAGAGCCACGAGGCCACACAGCGGATTCCGTTGCCGCACATCTCCGCCTCGGACCCATCAGCGTTGAAGATGCGCATTCGCGCCGCGGCGGTCTCGGATTCTCCAACGAGAATCAGTCCGTCTCCACCGATGCCGGTATGGCGGTCGGCGAGACGCACCGCCGCTTCGCCGAACTCCGCCTCCGGAATCCCCGCTCCCCGTAACTCCTCCTCGCGTAGAAAGACGTAATCGTTGCCGATGCCGTGCATCTTGAGAAAATTCATACCCAACTCCTTCGCAAAAAAACTCGCCGCCCGCCCTTCTCGAAACGAACCTCCGAGGCGTAGAGACGCATCAAAAAGAGCCCACGGCCTCCCTCCGACTGTTCTTCCGGCAATCGTTCGAGATTCGGGACGGCGAATCCTTCTCCTTCATCCTCGATCACTACCGTCAAACCGTCCTTTTCCGCGCGGGCTTCCAGCATAACGTACTTTCGCGGGTCCGATCGGTTCCCGTGCTCGACAGCATTATACACCGCCTCGGCGACGATGAGAGGAATTTTCACGTCACGGATCCCGGGCTCGGCGGGAACTCCCTCGCACAACCGGTCCACCTCCCGCAAAACCTCGGGCACCAATCGAATGTCGGAGGGAAAGCGGATTTCGACCCGCCGGTTCCAATGCTCCGCCTCGCGGATCAGGGTCTCAAAGGATACGGACGGAGTACTTTTCCGAAGGATGGCGTCGAGATCGGCGAAGGTGACCGGAGGGGGAAGCACGTCCCAAGGATGGAGTCGCCAGAGCCGTTGGAGCACGGAGGAGTGGTCGGAATCGGGGAGAAGAATCCAGCGCCGATTCCGATGGCGTTCGAGGAGTTGGGCGACGGAATCGGTTTCGGAACCGGGAACCTCGGCCAGCACGAGGTCGAAATCCTCGCGGGCAAGTCGCGACGCGCCTGTTTCCCGATCGGCCGCCGCCTCCACATAATACTCCCGAGATTCGAAATAGCGGCTCAAGAGTCCTCGAACAGCGGGATCGGCGACCAGAATGAGCACGCGACCGCGGCGGCGGCGGGACACGATTCAGTCTCTCTTCAAAACGGCGAGAAACGCGCTTTGCGGAATCTCGACGCGTCCGATCATCTTCATCTTCTTCTTTCCTTCCTTCTGGCGCTCCAGAAGTTTCCGTTTTCTCGTCACATCGCCCCCGTAACATTTCGCGGTGACGTTCTTGGACATTGCGCGGATCGTTTCGCGGGCGATCACACGCCCTCCGACGGCTGCTTGAATGGGGACGGCGAATTGCCGCCGCGGAATCAGTTCCTTCAGGCGCGCGCACAACTCCCGTCCGATCGAATAGGCCCGGTCTTTGTGAACGATCGAAGAAAGTGCATCCACGGATTCCTCGTTCACGCGAATATCGAGACGCACGAGGTCGCCGGGGCGATAGCCGGCAAAGGTGTAATCGAGGGACGCGAATCCGCGCGAGACGGACTTGAGCCGATCGAAGAAGTCGAGCACGACCTCGACGAGCGGAAGATCATACTCGAGAAGCGCGCGGCCCGGCGCCGGATAACTCATATTCACCGAGACCCCTCGTTTCTCCTGACAGAGTTTGAGGATCGGTCCGAGATACTCGTCCGGCGTGTAGATTTTCGCCGCAATATAGGGTTCCTCGATCAACTCGATCTCCCCCGCCGATGGAAAAGCGGCCGGATTGTCGATCAGGCGGGTTTCGCCGTTGCGCAACGTTACGCGAAACTCGACCGACGGGGCCGTGGCCAAAAGCGGGATCGAAAACTCGCGCTCCAACCGCTCCCGAATGATCTCCATATGAAGAAGCCCCAGAAACCCGCATCGGAAGCCGAATCCCAAAGCCGCGCTCGTCTCCGGCTCGAAAGTGAAAGCGGAATCGTTGAGCCGAAGTTTTTCGAGTGCGGAACGCAGATCACCGAAGCGGTCCCCCTCGAGCGGATACAGGCCGGCGAAAACCATCGGCAACGGTTTTCTGTACCCCTCCAGAGCAGGCGCCGGATCGCGTGCGGAGGTGATCGTGTCCCCGACGCGGACGTCCTCCGTCTTCTTCAAAGCCGCCGTAAGATACCCCACCATACCGGCCTCCAAGCGTTCCACGGGAGTCCGATCCGGCGAGAAGACGCCGATCTCCGTCACCTCGTGCGTCTCCCCCGTCGAGACGGTCATAATCCGATCGCCGCGTGCAATCGAGCCGTCCACGATCCGAATGTACGCGATCGCTCCGAGGTAGGAGTCGTATTCGGAATCGAAGATCAGCGCGCGAAGCGGTGCGTCGATCGTTCCCTCCGGCGGAGGAATCCTCTCGACGACCGCCTCCAATATCTCGACGACCCCCGTGCCCTCCTTCGCGCTGCAGCAGAGAATCTCCTCCGAGGAGAATCCCAGATCCTCGAGTTGCCGGCGGGCAACCTCGAGATTGGTTCCGGGAAGATCGATCTTGTTCAAAACAGGAATCAACGTGAGGTTCTCCTCGAGCGCGAGGTCGATGTTGGCCAGCGTCTGCGCTTGAACCCCTTGGGAGGCGTCCACGACGAGCACGGCGCCCTCGCAGGCCGCCATTGCCCGCGAGACCTCGTAGCGAAAATCGACGTGACCCGGCGTGTCGATCAGATGGAAGAGATATTCCTGTCCGTCCGCTCTGGACCGATAACGAAGACGCACGGGATGGGCCTTGATCGTGATTCCGCGCTCTCGTTCCAGGTCCATATCGTCGAGCACTTGTTCCCTCATCCGCCTGCGCTCGATCGCCTTCGTGATCTCGAGAAAACGATCCGCCAGCGTGGACTTCCCGTGGTCGATGTGCGCAATAATCGAGAAGTTGCGGATGCGTTCTTGTCGCGTCTTCACGGCGCCGGATTCTCTTCAATCGGACTTCTATCGATCAATCCCTCTCCCCTCCCCGCCTCGCTTCCCCCGCCAAAGAACGCTCGTTCCGTTTCTTGTTCTTCTACCAGCGGTTCTCCGTTTCCTCCCGCAAAAGAACGTGCCCCCGCTACGGAATGCACGGCGGCCCCGGCGTTACGAAGCCGCGCTTCGCGCTCACGAAACCGTTCCTCCAAAAGTTTGCTGACATCCGAAGAAAACTCGCATTCCAGGGCCTCCCGAAAGACCCCTTCGCACTCCGCCACTTCCAGCGATCGAATGAACTCCTTTACGACGGGAATGCGGCGGGGTGAGACGGAAAGTTCACGGATTCCTGCTCCGAGAAAGAGGGGCAGACTGATCAAGTCACCGGCCGCCTCGCCGCAGACGGCACATCCGATCCCCGTTGCGCGGGCCGCGGAAACGATCCGCTCCAGTAACGTCAAGATGGCCGGATGAAAGGGATATTGTAGATTCGCCAGCATTTCATTCCCCCGCTCGGCCGCCATCGTGTATTGGACGAGGTCGTTGGTTCCGATCGAGAAGAACTCCACGTAACGTGCGAAGGTACCGGCGCGCAACGCCGCGGCGGGGGTTTCCACCATGATTCCGACATCGATATCCTCCAACGCCAGATCGAGTTCCTCCGCGCATTCGCCGATGTGCCCCAACGCCGCTGTCAGTTCCTCGAGGCAGGAGACCATCGGGAACATCAGCCGGATGTTACCCGTTTCCCGCGCTGCGCGGAGGATCGCGCGCAACTGGACGCGAAAGAGATCGGGATGATGAAGAGAGAAGCGAATCGCGCGGAGCCCGAGGTAGGGATTCATCTCGCGCGAAAGATCCGCCTGGCTGAGAAACTTGTCGCCTCCGACGTCGATGGTCCGAATCACCACCGCCTCCTCCGGAAACGCCTCCGCCGCGACGAGATAATGGTGGTACTGCTCCTCTTCATCAGGCGGTTCGCGGCGATTCATGAAGAGGAATTCGGTGCGGTAAAGCCCGATGCCGGCCGCGGCGTTTTCACGGGCCACGCCGATCTCCGACGGCATCTCGATGTTCGCCGCGACCTGAACCGGCTCGCCATCGCGGGTGGTGGTATCGAGTTTCGATCGGTGGAGAAGTTCCAACTGAAACGCGATCCGTTCCGCCGCTCGCTTCTTGTATTCTTCCCGAATCTCGGGGGACGGATCGAGGATGACGCGGCCGGCGGAGCCGTCGAGCACGGCGGGGGTTCCCGAGCGCCACGCGTCCAAGACATCTCGGGAAATGCCGACGGTCGGAATGCCCAACGCACGGGCCAGAATGGCGGTGTGGGAAGTTTCTCCGCCGCCGCCGACGACCAAACCGCGAATGATCTCGGGATCGAGCAGGGCCGTCGTCGAAGGCGCCATATCCGGCTCGACCAAAATCACCGGCTCCGCAATCTCCAGTTCCGCCGGTAAACGTCCCTGAAGATGACACAACACGCGCTCGCCCACGTCCACGATGTCCGAGGCGCGCTCCACCATCCGAGGATCGTCCAACGATGCGAAACTGGATTCCAACTCCCCGACGACCTCCGCCAGGATGCTTTCGACGTTCCGATACCGCTCGCCAAGACGTTTCCGGACCTGCATATGGAGGAGCGGGTCCTCGAGGATCATCAGATGCGCGTCGAAGATCGCCGCCTCCTGCTCTCCGATCTCTTCTTCCGTCTTTTCGCGGAGCCGGAGGAGTTCGATGCGGGCCGCCGTCACGGCGTTCTCGAAACGCTCGAACTCCTGCTCAATGCTACTGGGTTCGATGGGCCGACTTTCAAATTCGACCGGAGATCGCCGCAGAAGCTGCAGCGGAGCGATGGCGATCCCGGGGGAGATGGGGCGTCCTCGGTGCTCTTTCATTATTCCGGCTCGTCGAATTTCCGATCGATCAGGGCGCGGACCGCCTCCAACGCTTCCCTGGCCCGTTCCCCCTCCGCGCGGAACCGCACGCGGCTTCCACAAGTTGCAGCCAACATCATCACGCCCATAATCGACTTCGCGTTCACTTCTTCGCCGTCCTTTTCCATCAGGATCGTACAGGGAAACTTCGACGTGCACTGGACGAGAAGGGCGGCGGCCCGGGCATGAAGACCGGCCTTGTTGGGAATCACGATCTCCAGCCCGGCGCTGTTTGGATCTCCGAACGAGGCGGAATCCGAAGGAGAGGTTTGCTTCGCCATCAGACCAGCCCCGCCATTGTTCCGAGGTAGGAGACCAGGAGCGCGACGAGGATCAAAATGTACAATTGAAAAGTCGGAGAAACCTTCCTCAGCGTCAACAGAACCAGCAGCCCCGCGATCCCCGCGCGACAACACCAGAGGAAGATGCGATCGTCGTAGAGCATCACGAAGCCGACCGTCACTCCTCCCAACAGAAACATCCCCAGGGTCCGAAGCCGCTTCATCCGTTTCTGAAATCCTCGTTCCTTCAAAACTTTGACAACATCGAAGCCGTGGAGATAACCCCAACTCAACCCCTGCCAGCGAAGCCACTCGACCGGAAGAACGTAGAGAATCCAAAGAAGAAGAAGCAACCGGATCGTGGAGGCGGAAGAGAGGCCGAGCGCGTAGACGGAGAGCGCCGCCAGGGCGCCGACCGTGGGCCGAACCGTCTCCCAAAAGAAGGCGTCCCCAACCGCGGCCAACGGCCCGCTCATTCGATTCTTCAAAACCGGGATCATCTCCGGTTTCCCCTTTCCGGCGCGCAGGTCCTCCTCCAGTTTGATCGAAACACCGACGCAGATCGGAGCGAAATAGGGATGCGTGTTGAAGAATCCAAAGTGACGGCGCTGGGCTTGCTCGAGCCCCTGTGAATCGCCCGCATAGATTCGGCGAAGCGCCGGCAAGATCGCGTAATAAAATCCGACGTTCTGCATCCCCTTGAAGTTCCAGAGGAATTGAACGGCGTGAAGGCGCAGGAAGACGCGGATCTTCTCGGAGAGGCTCATGGAACCGGAACTCCCACGACACAACGGCGAAGGAAGAAGATGATGAGAACGGCGGCGGCGAGACCGGCCCCGATGAAAAAGGGCGCTTTCCGGCTCCGCCCGCAGTAACAGCGAGCCAACTGAACGAGGCCCAGCGCCGGGATCCAGGTCGCCGCCATTTCCAGACCGTGCCGGATCCCCCCAATGGAAACAACCGCTCTCACGATCGGGCGGACCGAGACGGCGACGACCGCGGAGGCGACGACGAGAAGAAACGCCTTGAGGAAGGCGGAAGAGAGAGCGAGAAAGAGCGGCGGGCCGAAACGATACGGCGGCGGTTCCTGCATCAAAGCCTCCATCTTTTCCGCCAAACGGCGTCTGATCCCAATATCGCAGTTGCGGGAAAGGATGCCGAGTGGGATCGCGGCTGCAACCGCAAGGACACCCGTCGCGGACGAGACGGTGACCGCCCCGGGCGCAGGACCGTGCCAGGGAGCGAAAAGAGCGACGGCACAGACCGCCACGGCGTGGGAGTCCGGCGGCGTGAAGTTTCCGATCGGAAGGACGCTGATCCAGAGTAGTTCGATCCAGGTGCCGATAAGCAAACCGCCGGGAAGGTCTCCGAGCAGGTAGCCGATGAGCGGTGCGGAGAAGATGGGCCGCGCGATCAGCCACTGGAGGAGATGGACGCGGTCGAGGGCGGTGGCTCCGGCCATTACTCCGGCCGCCAGAATCGTTCCCGTCGTCATCATTCCCCCGCTCCGTCCCGAGCCAGGATCGGCATGGCGAAAAGGTCTCGTTTCGGCTCCGCCGGCGTCGCACGGACCTCGATCTTGACGCCATGCTCCGCCAGCACCTTCAAATCCGCCAGGGCCTCCTCCGTCAACATAACCCCCTCGCAAATTGGGATCGCCCCGCCTTCGTAACGCTGCCCTCCGAGGTTGATCTCTTCGAGGGGAAAGCCGTGTTCGAGCACGAGGGAACGGAACGCCTTGGGAGCCGCGGCCAAAAGCATCGTGCGCGGTTTGATGAACTCTTCATCCCGCAATCGCACCGCCATCTCCGCCACGCTCCCCATCTCGAAGGCCGTCTCCTCCGGCACCCCCATCCCCAAAAGCAACCTCTGTGTCTCGTCACCGGCCAGTTCGTCCGAAAGCACGACGATCTTCTCGAGACGAAGGAAGCGCGACCAGCCGACCGTAACCTGGCCGTGGATGAGCCGATCGTCGATCCGCGCGATGACAATCACGACGGGGACTGCTCCGAGCAGTTCTCAGCAAGACGCCGGTATTTTCCCGCGACATCGAGACAGGCCTTCCGCCCCGCGTCGATCACACGCCGACTCAGGTCCTCGATCGAAAACTGAGCGCGACTGAAGACGAACTCGATGATCATCGCCAGATTGAACCCCGCCACGACCGCCAGGGTCCGCTTTTCCGATTCCCGCTGAAGGACGCGGGCCGCCACATTCGAACAGGATCCGCCGAAAAGATCGACCATCAAAAGAACAGGCCGCCCCTGCTCGCGCTCCAGAATCTCCGTGATCGAACGCTCGATCCCCTCCAACGTTCCGTCCTGCCCGAGACAGATCGCTTCCGCCCCCTCGATCGGTCCCAGAATGCGCGTAGCGGTCGAAAGCGCCTCGCGCGCCAGATTCCCATGCGAAGCCAGTATCAGATACGGTCCCGTCTCTTCCCCCATCACTGTTCCTCCTTCAAAACGCCTTCCAGGCGTTCACTGAATTCCTGAGCGGCATCCACGCCCATATTCTTCAATCGCTGGTTCATCGCTCCCGCTTCGATGATTACGGCCAGGTTCCTCCCCGGGCGAACCGGAACCGTCACGCGAGGTACCGGAAGATCGAGGATCGTCACCGTTTCGTTCTCCAACCCCAAACGGTCATACTCGCGCTCTTCATCCCACGGTTCCAACTGCGCCACCAGATCGATCATCATCTCCTCCGTCACAGCCGTGGCTCCGTAGAGTTGCCTGACGTTGATGATCCCCAGCCCACGAATCTCGATCTGGTGTCGCGTGATCTCCGGACTCGTCCCGACCAATCGGTCATAACGTATCCGCCTAACCTGCACGACATCGTCGCTGACGAGACGATGGCCGCGCTTGACCAACTCCAACGCCGTCTCGGATTTCCCGACACCCGATTCCCCCGTGATCAAGACTCCGACACCGAAAACATCCATCAGAACGCCATGCACGATCTTGTTCGGGTTGAGCCTTCGCTCGAGGTAGAGTTCGACGCGGTGACGGAGTTCCTCCGTCATCAAAGGTGAACGAATCACCGGAATCCGGACTTTCGCCGCCGTTTCGATCAGTTCGTCGGGCACGGCGAGCGAGCGGGAGATGAAGACCGCGGGGGGACCCTTCTCCAGAAACGCCGCCACCCGCTCCCTTCGTACCTCCGGCTCGAGACTCTTCAAATAAGAAAGTTCCGTCATCCCCAGGATCTGAAGGTTCTCCGGACGAAAATACTCGAGAAATCCCGCCAGAGCCAGACCCGGGCGATGGAGTTCTTCTCCGAAGATGGGCCGACGCAATCCCTCCTCCGCCACCAGAACCTCCGGATCAATCGCCTCGGCAAGATCAACCAAGAGTTCCTTGACAAGAATGTCCTTCTCCGGCTCGTACTGCTTCACGCGGTCTTTCCTCCCTCTTTCTCCCGAACCCGCCGCTCAAACCTCATTTGCCACCCCTCCTTCTTCCATTCGATTCAATTTTCTCTTCCGCTCTCTGAGTCCCTCTTCTTCCGCCGCGTCAGGACCAGAAATCGACGCACAACACCGGCCCGCCGCCCTTCTGCCCGGCTTCTTGAACGTGACGGCGGTGTCAGGAGTTCTTCAGTTCCTCTTCACGGATGATCGTCAGTACTTCGGACGGCGAGGTGGCCTCCAAAAGAGCCGTTCGGAAATAGGAATGCTTCAAGAGGCGGGAGATACGCGCCAGAGCCTTGACGTGAGGACCCGACTGATCCTCGGGGGCCACCAGAAGAAAGAAGATATGGACGGGACGGTTGTCCAGAGCGGCGAAATCGATGCCGGCCTCCGACTTCCCGAAGACCGCGTAAAGTTTGCCCACGGCATTCGTCTTCGCGTGAGGAATCGCAATCCCCTGCCCGATTCCCGTCGACATCAACTCCTCTCGGTTCCACACCGCCTCGATGATCGCCTCGCGATCCCCTTTGCCGGTGGCCGTCACGAGAACGTCCACCAATTCCTCGATCGCCGCGCGCTTGTCACCCGCTACCATCTTCATCTTGATACATTCTTCCATCAACAGGTCTGACAGTTTCATATTCCCATTCCTCTCATCTTCCTCTTTCTTTGAAGATTGTTCCCTTCGCTTTCTATTCCGGCTCGATCACGCCCACCCGACCGTCCGCGTTCCGAAAGACGGCGTTGACCGCGCCTGTCTCCGCATTGACGAACAGCAACGGATATCTGTCCTCCCCCTCCAACTGCGCCAAGGCATCGTCGAGAAAAAGCGGTTTCGGGGCATATGTCAACCGCAACAGGCCCTCTCTCCGCGCCGACGCTTCCCGGCGCCGAGGCCTTCCCTCTTCCACAGTCCGCTTCGCCGAAGCGGTACCGTGGTGGTCCTTCAGACGGTCATGCTGGCGACGCAACTGCCGCGACAATTTGTCCACCACCAAATCGAGCGCCGCGTATGCGTCTTCCGCCGACTCTTCACCCCGTACACGAAATCCGTTCCCCTTGACCGTCACTTCCGCCTTCTGGCTCGTCTTCCCGGCGGAAAAGGCGATCCGCGCTTCGATCAACCCCTGATAGTACTTTTCCAACTTCGTGATCTTGCCTTCGGCGTACTCCCGTAAGGCATCCGAGGACGGCATCTGCCGAAAGGTCGTCGTCACCTGCATTCGTTCTTCCTCCTCGAACGTCATTCAAGACGGCCTGCGCCGCCCGAATACCTTTGCTCCGGCGGATCCTTGAACCGGATGCGCCGCGCATCGGCGAATGTTATACGCTTCCGCCCCTCGAAAGCAAGACTCGTTTCCGTTTTTGTCTGGCTCAGACACTGGTTCTTCTCAGGCTGCCGGTATTTCCCGCACGCCTGTTCGGGGCTGTATCAAAAGTGGGCGATGAACGTAGCGCAGGCATCTTCCCCTTTTCCCTTTTGCTTGCCCTTCCCTCGGGATACCCCGTGGAGGGGATTCCTCGCTGGCGCTCGGAATGACAAAAGTCGAGATACTGCGTGGGGGGATCCCTCGTTCGCTTTGCAGCGAACTCGGAATGACACCAGGGTGTCGGTTCGCTCCCCCAACACCTGTCATTCCGAGAAGGGCGCAGCCCGACGAGGAATCCCCCAAGATTGTTGACAACCGCCTCGTTCTCCCTTGCCCCTCGGGGGAGAGGGTTGGGGTGAGGAGGACATATTGACCCCACGGCGGGATACCCTGCGGCGGGGATTCCTCGCTGGCGCTCGGAATGACAACGGCGGTGCCGATCGGCCCCGCAGGTTCTGCGCTCCAATCTCGCAGGAAGGATGCCTGCGTTCCCAGGTTCGCGTTCCTTCTCTTTCTCTCTTCCGCGGACGCTTCGACCCGTGCTTCCTTCGAAATGGAAATTTAACC
>RFFU01000018.1 GCA_003697085.1 Candidatus Hydrogenedentota bacterium | reverse complement strand
CTCGAGGCGGTCCAGGGGATTCTCGCGGGAATCCCGCACACGCTGGTGCTTGCTCACGAGAACTACTACAGCAGCATCATCTACACGATCCTGAAGATGGTGGGGCTGCCGTCGGGTTTCGAGGTGCTGACGAACCGGGGGCGTCTGGACTGCGCGCTGGAGTTCAAGGAGCGGGTGTACATCTTCGAGTTCAAGTTGAGGCAGACGCCGGAGAAGGCGCTGGAGCAGATTCGGGAGAAGGGGTATGCGGAGAAGTATCGTGGTTGCGGGAAACCGATTCACCTGGTGGGAGTGCGGTTCGACGCGGAGAAGCGCAACATCACCGCCTGGCGGGAAGAACGCCCCACCGGAGGTTGACATTTCTTATTCTAAGAAGAGCCCGGGAGGTTGACACTTTGACGGGGAAAGAGATGAAGCGCGAGGGGGCGGGGATTGCCGGCGTTTCGAGACCTTTTTTGTCATTCCGAGGCGGGTCAGCGCCGAGGAATCCCCTTCAGGTGGTATCCGGTCCCGTGGGCCGAATGGCTACCGTGGGGGATTTCTCGTCGGGCTTCGCCTGCCTGCCGGCAGGCAGGCTCTGCTCGGAATGATATCTCAGGGATCGGCGGTCGGCGCTTTGTGCGAAATAAGGGACGCCGTTTCCATTGGAAAAGACTCGGCACCGCGATACGATTCGAAACACGATGCGTCTTCGACGGCTTCACTCTTGGATTCTTTCTCCGGCGCGGGCTCGTGAAATCCAGGAGAGACTCGCCTCACGCCTCGTTCTCCGGCCTCCGAAACGGCTCCGCCATCGGATAGAAAGGTTTCTCGCTTCTTCGCCAAGGGGCGCCGGTGGTACGAATTCCCGATCGCGCCGCCCGCTCTCTCGGCTGCGGGTTCTCGGCCTCGATGTCTCCTATGCGAAACCCCGCGCCGAAACGGACGCCTTCGCCGCGGCCGTGCTGATGGAATTTTCCGCGCCCGAACTCCCCGGCCGAATTCTCGAGGTCGTTACAGCGCGAAAAAAGAATTCCTTTCCTTACGTGCCGGGTCTTCTCTCCTTCCGCGAACTTCCGGCGCTTCTCCCTGTCCTTGAACGCGTTCGAGGGGAAACGGATCTGGTGATGGTCGATGGTCAGGGGACGGCTCATCCCCGCAGGCTTGGCTTGGCTTGTCATCTCGGGCTCCTCCTCGATCTTCCGACTCTGGGCTGTGCCAAAAGTCGCCTCGTGGGAGGGGGACGGCCGCCCGATCCGAACCGTGGGTCCTGGAGTCCCTTGCTGGAGGACGGTGAGATCATTGGAGCGATGGTGAGAACGCGAAGCGGTGTCAACCCCGTCTTCGTCTCTCCCGGACACAGAATCGATCTGGAGACAGCGGTCGCGGTCGTTGTGGCGACGTCCCATCGATATCGGATACCGGATCCGACCCGTGAAGCTCATCGTGCCGTGACGAAATATAGGATCGAAGCGACACGGGCTGCATTCCGCAAAACCGCAAAATGAGATTCCACTTCTGATCTGTAACGGTCCGACTCCGGGAGGAGCCGCCGGAGCAAGGCCGCGGATGGAAACCTCGCAGGAAACGTGGCCGGACGTTTCGGCGAAGACATTTCACCCACGAAACGGGTGCGATTTTTTTTTGTAGGTGGTCACCCGGCCGGCGTAAAAGGGAGGGCAAGGGCAGGGGCAAGGGCAAGGCCGAAGAAAAAGGCAAAAGGAAAAAGGCAAAAAGCAAAAGGGAACAGAAGATTTGGAGCGTAGGCTCTCCACTCTGCGAATTGCCGCCGGGCGACCCGCCGGTCGCCCCTACGGAACCGGTGGGGTGGGCGATGGGGATCGCCGACCCCGCCCGCCAGTGTCGCCGCAGGTTGGAGAACCTACGTTCCACTTTTGCCGCATTATGGAGGGACGGACGTCTATACGCCTAAAGGGCCGTTCGTGGCCGTCTCCAACGATTCGTGAAGCCGCTCCAAGGCGATTGCGACTGTCGAGACCTACCTACAAATCAAAACTGCACCTCACGAAACTCTTCTCACAAACTCTCGCACATTATAGAGTTACGGGCACGGGAATCTCCGGGCCGACGGAGGTTGGCTCAATTTCTGGAAGAGAAGTCGTCCGGTGGAAAAGAGACTCTTGCAACCGGACTCAACTCAATCGATGAAGGAGGCGGAAGAGGATGAGGAAATTACGAGGTTGGCGGACGTGGATCGCGGTGACCGCGGGGATTCTCGCGACGGTACTCTCATTCGGTTGCGGAGGAGGGAAGAGCGGGCGAGGAACACCGGCCCCTTCGACGGGGAATACGATCTACATCGGCGTGGCCGGTCCAATGACCGGAGACTTGGCTCAATTCGGCGAGTCGTTGCGCAACGGGGTGACCTTGGCCTTCGACGAGATCAACTCGGCCGGGGGAGTGTTGGGGAAGAAGTTGGAGATCGTCGTGGGGGATGACCAGGCGAAGACGAATGAAGGAGTGAACGTGGCGAGGAACTTTGCTCGGGATCCGAGGGGGATCGTCGCGGTTCTGGGGCATTTCAATTCCGGTATCTCGAAGCCCGCGGGAGAGATTTACAACAAGAAGGGAATCGTAATGCTCACTCCGGCTTCGACGAATCCCGGAGTGACAGGTCCGGACAAGCCGTTCGTCTTTCGAAATCTTCCCAACGACAATCAAAATGGCGAATTGTTGGCGCAGTTCGTCGTCGAGGGACTCAAAGCGAAGCGGATCGCGATCTATTTCGCCAACGACGAATACGGCAAGGGGCTGGCGAAGGTGGTGGCGAGGAAAGCGAAGGCGTTGGGAGCCGAGGTTGTGGATCAGGCGAAGTATGATCCGAACGCCGATGAAGATTTCCGCCCCGTTTTAACGAAATGGAAGGGCTTGAATCTCGATGCGGTTGTACTGGCGGCGGAGAATCCGAAGGGGGCGCAGTTGATCAAGCAGGCGCGGGAGATCGGGTTGGAGACGCCGTTCGCCGGCGGAGACGGAATCGCCTCGAGCGAACTCTGGAAGATCGGCGGGCAGGCGGCGGATGGAGTCTATGTCGTTTCGTATTTTCATCCCGGAAATCCGGATCCGGCCGTGCAGGAGTTCGTGAAGAAGTATGAAAAGCGTTTCGGCCGGAAGGCCGATGTCTGGGCAGCGCAGGCGTATGATGCCGCGCGCGTTCTGGCGGATGCGATCCGCCGGGCTGGATCGACCGACCGGAAGGCGATTCGCGACGCTCTGGCGGCCACGGATGGATGGAAGGGAGTAACCGGCCCTCACCGATTCAAGAACGGCGATGCCATCGGGAAACGGGTGATCATCACCCGAGTGGAGAAGAAGGAGTCGGGAGAATACCACTTCGCCTTCTTCAAGGAAGTAGGAGCGGAGGAAGCCCGCTGAACGTCAGCGGTACGGAGGTTTTGCAACAGGCGCTCAACGGCCTCACCCTGGGGCTCCTGTATGCTCTGATCGCCCTCGGCTACACGCTCGTTTACGGCATCATCGAACTGATCAACTTCGCGCACGGGGAGTTGATGATGTTCGGTGCATTTTTTGCCTATTCCTTTTGCGTCGTTCTCGATCCTCCGACGGCGGCGGGAATGGCGACATTGGGAGGGATCAGCGCCTTCATTGCGGTTTCTGATCGTGTGGAAGGTGTGCGTTCGCGGGGGGAAGCCGTCGGAGCGGGACTGGGTGCCGCGCTCGTCTTTGCTTCCTTCGCCTATCACGGGGGACTTCATCGCCTTCCGCTCGTCGCTTCCGTCTTCGCCGCGTTACCGTACGCGGCGGTTCTTGCGATGGCGCTGGAACGCATCGCGTATCGTCCTCTGCGCGGGCAGGATCGCTTGATTCCGCTGATCAGCGCCATCGGGGCTTCGCTCTTTCTCCAGAACCTCGGCCAGGTGGAGCCGTGGTTCTTCGGGACGGAGCGAAAGTCTTTTCCGGAGACGGACTGGGTGAAGGACCAAGTCCTCGCCTATCACGGCGTTTCCGTCTCCACGCTTCAGGTCGTGATCACGGTCGTCGCGATAGCGATGATGGCGGGGCTCTATTTCTTCATTCACAAGACGCGGGTGGGAACGGCGATGCGCGCGACCGCGCAGAACCGGAAGGTTGCCGCCCTGATGGGGATCGACACAGATGGCGTGATCGTTCTGACCTTCGCTCTCGGGGCTGTCCTGGCCGCGGTCGGCGGGGTTCTCTACGCACTCTATCTCGGATCGATCTATCCCTTCATCGGATATATGGCGGGGATCAAGGCCTTCACGGCCGCGGTGCTCGGCGGGATCGGAAACGTTCCCGGGGCCATGGTCGGCGGGGTGCTGTTGGGAGTACTCGAATCCGTCGGGGCCGCGTTCATCGACCCCGGCTACAAGGATGCCATCGCCTTCGCGGTGCTCATTCTCGTTCTCCTGGTGCGGCCCTCCGGGATCTTCGGTACCGGTCCGGTGGAGAAGGTATGACGGCGGAGGGAGGTATCGTGAAGCGGAGAAAGTTGGGAAAAGCGGCGGCCTGGCTCGGGGTCATTCTTTTTTTGGCATGGCTTCCGAGTTTTCTTCCGTTTTCGGTGGAGTGGAATATCGGCTCCTGGCTCGACCCGATCTGGCTCCGCCTCTTCGGTCATTCCTCGGGGATCGAGACGTACCGGATCGATATCGGGCTGCATCACGCCACCCTGGCGGCACTTTTCGTCATCATGGCGATGGGGCTCAATCTCTCGATCGGTTTCGCCGGTCTGCTGGATCTGGGATTTATCGCCTTCGTTGCGATCGGCGCGTATATTATGGCGATCGAATTGACGCGGGTCCCCCTCAACAGCGATTCCGTCCGAGTCTTTTCCGCTTGGTGGGCGGTGATACCGCTTTGCATCTTCGGAGCGGTCCTCGTCCGCGTGGCGCTTGGAGCGACGTGTCTGCGGTTGCGCGGAGACTACCTGGCCATCGTGACATTGGGTTTTGGGGAGATCACCCGCGTCGCGCTCAAGAACGATCTCTTCGGTTTGACGGGCGGCCCCGACGGGATCTTCCTTTCGCCGCGGGTGATGCCGGAGTTCTTTTCGGATCCGGAACCGCTTTATTATCTTGCCGCCGCGTTGGCGCTCCTTTCCTGTTTTACGCTTTATCGGTGGAAGAATTCGCGGGCCGGGCGGGCGTGGGAGGCGGTGCGGGAGGACGAGGTCGCGGCGGCGGCCTGCGGGATCAATGTCTTCCGAGCCAAGATATGGGCTTATGGTTTGGGCGGCGTCTTCGCCGGATTGGCCGGCGCGCTCTATGCACTGCACAATACGACGGCGCATCCCACCGACTACGACTTCATCGAATCGGTCAAGGTCGTCGTGATGGTCGTTCTCGGCGGGATGGGCTCGATCGCGGGCGTGGCTTTCGGAAGTGTCGTTTTCATTCTGCTTCTCGAGGTTCTCCGCGGCCTTGCCCATTACCGAATGCTCATCTTCGGTGCCACGCTGGTGGCCTTGATGGTCTTTCGCCCGCAGGGGTTGGCGGGAAGGGCGGGGAAATGACCGAGGCGCGCGAGGTGGTATTGTCGGTGCAGAATCTGACGCGCCGGTTCGGCGGCCTCGTGGCGGTCGCCGAAGTCTCCTTCGATGTACTCGCCGGAGAGATCGTCGCTCTGATAGGCCCCAACGGCGCCGGAAAAACGACGCTCTTCAACGTCGTCACCGGGGTCTATCAGCCCAGCGAGGGAGACGTTTTCTATCTCGACGAATCGCTCGCTGATCTTCAACCGCATGAGATTTGCCGTCGCGGTATCGCGCGCACATTCCAGAACATCCGGCTCTTCAACGGTATGACGGTGCTCGAGAACGTCATGATCGGGCGTCATACGAGAACGGGGGCCGGGCTTCACGATGCCCTTTTTGGTTTGCGGCGGCACCGCCACGAGGAGAAAGACGGGCGGGAGCGGGCCAGGCATCTGCTCGAGTTCGTCGGGCTGACGGGCCAGGAAGCCACGATCGCTTCCGATCTTCCCTACGGGCATCAGAGACGGCTCGAGATCGCTCGGGCGCTGGCTTCCGAGCCGAAACTGCTCCTTTTGGACGAACCGGCTGCGGGATTGACGCCGGCGGAAAAGACCGAACTGAAGGAACTGATCGAAGCAATTCGGGGGCACGGGATCACGGTTCTTTTGATCGAGCATGATATGAAGTTCGTGATGGGCATCTCGGATCGCGTCGTCGTTCTGGATTACGGTCGAAAGATCGCGGAAGGGATTCCCGAGGAGATTCGTCGAAATCCGGCGGTGATCGAGGCGTACCTGGGCACGGGCGCCGAGACGGGGGTGGCGTAGGTGGCGTTTCTCGAGTTCCGCGGAGTTTGTGCCACGTATGGCGGTCCGGATGTGCTCCACGACCTGAATTTTTCCGTCGAGCGGAACGAGATCGTGACATTGATCGGCGCGAACGGCGCGGGGAAGACAACGACACTGCTGGCGCTTTCGGGCCTCGTGAGAAAATCCGCGGGTTCGATAATCTTCGACGGAGAGGATATAACGAACCTGGCCCCGCATAAGATTGTTCAGCGGGGAATCATCCACGTTCCGGAAGGAAGAGGAATCTTTCCGAGATTGACGGTGATGGAGAATCTGACGATGGGGGCGTATTCCGTGGGAAAGGTTTCGGAAGAGAAACTGGAGGCCGCATTCCGTCTCTTTCCGATTCTCGAGGAGAGGAAGGCGCAGCCGGGAGGGACGCTCAGCGGCGGGGAGCAGCAGATGCTGGCCATCGCGCGCGGACTGATGCCGGATCCAAAACTGCTTCTTTTGGATGAGCCGTCGTTGGGCGTCGCCCCGATGCTTGTCGAGAAGATCTTCGAGGCATTGAGGGAGATTCACGCGAGCGGAACGCCGATTCTTCTTGTTGAGCAGAATGCTCACAAGGCCCTGGAATTGGCTGATCGCGGTTACGTGATCGAGAACGGACGGCTGGGAATTTCGGGTTCCGGTCAAGAACTCCTCCGCGACCCGCGGATTATGGAAGCCTACCTGGGAATTTGAGAATCGGGGGACGGGAAGAGATGCGCCGGCGGAGAGGAGGAAGATGAGCCGGAGGGACGTGAATCGCTTTCGCTTGCGACCGGGCGAGGTCGTGGGCGGAAAATACGTCGTTGTGGGTCTGTTGGGGCGAGGCTGGGAAGGGGAGGTGTATCGTGTTCGTGAGCGGGGGACGGGAGTCGAACGGGCGGCGAAATTCTTTTTTCCGAAACGAAATCTTCGCAACAGTGCCTTGCGATTTTACGCGAGGAAACTCCATAAACTGAGGAACTGTCCGCTTCTGATTCAGTACCATGCCCAGGAGGAAACGGAGTGGAGGGGGACACGCGTCCGTTTTCTCGTCTCGGATTTGGTGGAAGGGGAGATTCTGAGCCGGTTTCTGAGGCGGCAGCGGGGAAAGCGTCTGGGTGTCTTCGAGGGATTACATCTCCTGCATCGGCTCGCCGAGGGGGTGGAGATCATCCATAGTCTGAAGGAATACCACGGGGATCTTCACCTGGACAATATCATTGTGAAGCGCCGGGGGATTTATTTCGACGTGAAATTGGTGGATATGTTCTACTGGGGCGCGCCGAGCGCGGAACGGATTCGCGACGACGTTTGTGATCTGGTACGGATCTTCTACGACGTGACCGGCGGAGCGGCACGGTACGCTTCCCAGCCGGCGGCGATGAAGAGAATTTGCTGTGGTTTGAAGCGGGGGCTGATCACGAGAAAATTCCGCACGGCGGGCCATCTCAGAAGGTACATCGAAACGATGTCCTGGTAAAAAAGGTGTCATTCTTCCAATTTGACAGTTTCGGACGGCGAGGTTGTTTCGAAGAGGCGGGAAGGGTAGAGCCCCGTTGATGAATCCGCGGGTTTCCTACAATCGGCGTCGCGTGCAACTGGCGACGGTTACAATCATCGGTTGCGGCATCGCCTATTTTCACTTCAAGAGCATCCAGGTCAATACCCCTCTTCACGCCATCCATTACCGGCTTCTCTATCTTCCGGTGCTCTTGAGTGCGGTCTGGTTCGGAAGGGTCGGAGGAATTTTAACGGCATTGATCGTGACGGCCGTTTTTCTTCCGCACATCATCCTCCGGCACGCCTACGATCCTTTCACGGACGCGAACGTTTATCTGGAGTTTTTCATCATCAACGTCGTGGGATGGCTGGTCGGGGAGTTGGTGACGAGGCGAATTCGCGTGGAGGGGGAATTAGCGGAGGCGCGAAGATTGGCCTCGCTGGGAGAGATCGCGGCCGGCATCGCTCACGAGATCAAGAATCCGGCGCAGACGATCCGCGGCGCGCTCGACCTCGCGCTCAAACTGGACGAGCCGGAAGCCCGAAACGAACTCCTGACCACCGCTCGGAAGGAGACGGAGAGGCTGGATACACTCGCATCGGGTTTCATGGCGCTTTCCCGGCCTCCCACGCCGCGTATCGTCGATGCCGATCTTCCGGAGCTTTTGCGGCGGACGGAAGAACGTTTTCGGCTTCCGGGTGGACGAGAGGGAATAGAGGTGATTTGCAAAGGCGGGGAAGCGCCGAGAAGCCTTCGTTGTGATCCCGAGCAAATTTCCCAGGTTCTCTTGAACCTTTTCTCGAACGCCGCCGCCGCGATGCGGGGAGAGGGCGTGATTCACGTGGAACTCCGCGAGGAGCCGCGGGGGTGGCTGAGGATAATCGTCACGGACTCGGGAAAGGGGATCGAGGAGGGGATGGAGAAGGAGATTTTTGTCCCGTTTCGTTCGAAACGTCCGGGAGGAACAGGGTTGGGGCTGCCGGTTTCGCGAGGAATCATCGAGGCGCATGGCGGGAGACTGGAATACGATGGTCGCGATCCGAACCTGGGAGGAGCGCGGTTTGTTGTGGAGATACCGATCGGCAAGGGGCAGGAGGAATGACGATGCAAGGAAAGGTCGTGTGGCTGGTGGACGACGATCGCAATCTTCTCGCCGTCCTGCGTGCCGTGTTGAAGGAAGGGGGGTATCAACCTGTTTCGTTTTGTTCGGCGGAAGAAGCGCTCGGAGCATTTGAAGGGAGAGACGGTCCAGAGCCGAGGGCGATCATTGCCGATCTTCAGATGCCGGGAATGGACGGCGTGGAATTCCTGAAACGGATGCGAGAGATGAGGCCGGGGCTTCCGGTGATTCTGTTGACCGCCTTCGGGTCGATCGAACGCGCCGTGGAGGCGATGAAGGCCGGGGCCTACGATTTTCTGACGAAGCCGGTCGAGAACGAGAAACTCCTGATCGTTGTCCGCAACGCCTTCGAGCACGGAGCGCTGGTGGAAGAGGTGCGGCGGCTTCGGGAGGAGCGGCGACGGTATCTCGGCGCGACACTCGTCGGCTCCTCGCGGGCGATGAAGGCCATACTGGAATTGATCGAGAAGGTAGCGCCCGGAAACACGACTGTCCTAGTGACCGGTGAGACGGGAGTGGGGAAGGAGGTCGTGGCGAGAGCGATCCACGCCGCTTCCGAGCGTGCGGCCGGCCCCTTCGTCGTCGTCAACTGCGGCGCGATACCGGAGGCGCTGGTGGAATCCGAACTCTTCGGACACATCCGCGGGGCTTTTACCGGGGCCGTGCGGGACCGGAAGGGCTTCTTTGAGGCGGCTTCCGGAGGAACGATCTTTCTGGACGAGGTCGGGGAACTCCCGCCCGCGGCTCAGACGAAACTCCTGCGGGTGCTCCAGGAACGCGTCGTCGTTCCGGTCGGGGGGAGCCGATCCCGGCCGGTGGATGTGCGCGTCATCGCCGCCACGAACCGCCGGCTCGAGGAGGATGTCCGGGAGGGAAAATTCCGCGAGGACCTTCTCTATCGGCTCAAGGTTTTCCCGATTGTCGTCCCGCCGCTTCGGGAACGGCGGGACGACATTCCGGACCTCGCGCGATACTTCCTTGCGCGCCATCTTGGGGACCGCGAGCCGCGGGAATTGTCGGATGACGTGATCGAGATTCTTCGATCGTACGATTGGCCGGGGAACGTTCGCGAACTGGACAATGCCCTTGAACGAGCGGTGGTTCTTGCCGGAGAGGGGCCGCTTCTTCCTGAACATTTCGAAGGTTTCCTCGGCAAGAAGAATGAGATGAGACAGAGTTTATTGGATATTGAAATACCCGACGAAGGGATCGATCTGGAGGTAGTGGAGAGGACGTTGATCCAGCGCGCCTTGGAAAAGACCTGTTTCAATCAGACCCGCGCGGCGCGGTTGCTCGGGTTAACAAGGAGCGCCTTGATCTATCGGATGGAAAAACACGATATCCGCGGCGGGCGGAGACCGCGCTGACAAGGAACGCGATCGGAGGCGATTTCGAGTGGGACGTCCGCGTCTCTTTTGCCGTGGACCTCGTGAGAAGGTCGGAAGTTCTCGACGGAACGCGGATCTTTCCGGGGGCATGGCGACAAATGGGCACCTTTCGCCGGATCGTGTCAGTCCACTCCTGTGCGAAACCCCGGGTATGATCGGGGAGGCTGAAAGGTGGCCCTCTACGAACCTGTTTTTGCAGGCAAAATGCCTGCGCTCCCGGGAAGGCCTCTCTGCCGAAATTTGATCCTGCCCACAATTTGCCGTGCAGCCAATTTTTCCTTGCGCGGGAGAATTGCTTCCATAGAATTCCCACCCCGAAAGTGGGAATAAATTGTTTCTCAGGAGGTCATGAACAATGAAAGGTGTCGGAGAATCGTTTCCCGAATTCTCGCTCAAAGGAGTCGTTTCTACGGATCTTTCCACCGCCTTCAAGGACTTTTCCAACAAGGATTTCGACGGAAAATGGCTGGTCGTCTTTTTCTGGCCGAAGGACTTCACCTTCGTCTGTCCGACGGAGATCACCGGCTTCGGGGAATTGAACTCGCAGTTCGAAGAAGCGGGCGCCAAGATCATCGGGGTGAGCACCGACAGCGAATTCGTCCATTTGGCGTGGAAGAAAGAGGAGGCGGGGCTTGCGAATCTTCCTTTTCCTATGCTTTCGGATATTCGCCGGGAATTGGTCGAGGCGCTGGGAGTACTTGACGAAAAGGAAGGCGTCGCGCAACGTGCTACCTTCATCGTTGATCCCGAGGGAACGATCCGGTTCGTCATGGTGACGGACCTCAACGTCGGTCGGAATCCCGCCGAGGTTTTACGCATCCTCAAGGCACTTCAGACCGGCGGACTCACGCCCTGCAACTGGCAGCCCGGTCAGGATACGCTCAAGGTCGGTTAGGAAGAAGGAGAAGGGGAAGCGGCGGGGAAACGCCGGAGGTCGAATTACTCTTTCTTGTTCCCTTCAGCGTGGCGGCGTCGCCACGCGGCGATGGCCTCGTGATTACCGGAGAGCAAGACGTCGGGGACCCGCATTCCGCGAAATTCGGCGGGTCTTGTGTAATGAGGGTATTCGGCCGCAAAGGTGGAATGGCTTTCTTCCTTGAGAGACTCGGGATTTCCGACGACTCCCGGAATCAACCGCGCGACGGCCTCGATCAAGACCATCGCCGCCACTTCCCCGCCGGCGATGACATAGTCCCCGATCGAAAGTTCCTCGGGTCGAAAGTGGTCGATGACCCGCTGATCAATCCCCTCGTATCGCCCGCAGATCAAGACGAAGCGCCGGGCGGATCGGGTGTTCTCCCACGCAGCCAATTCCTCGGCCACCTTCTGAGTCAGTCTTCGTCCACGAGGTGAGAAGAGCAAGAGACGCGTCGGGACCTCCGGCTCACGCCCGAGGATCTCTTCGAGCGCCTTGAAGAGCGGCTCCGGTTTCAACACCATTCCCGCGCCGCCGCCGAAGGGCCGATCGTCGATCGTGCGGTGCCTATCGCTAGCGAAATTGCGGAGATCGTTGAGCCGGAAATGAAGGATTCCGGCCTCAACGGCTTTCCCGATAAGAGAGGCCCGAAGGAAGACCTCGAGGATTTCGGGAAAGACCGCCAGAATCTCGAAGATCGTCGCGCGGGAGGAGGAAGCGGGTGGCGGAGAAAAGGAGGGGGTCATGAGTAATGCAGGGCTTTCGGATCGATCACGATGATTCGGCGTTTTCGATCGACGTCGGGTATGAATTCTTTTACGGCCGGAATATCGAATTCGCGACCGTCCTCCGTCTCGATCACCCAAGTGTCGATCTCGTAGTGACGTTCCAGCCGGAGGAAGCGCCCGAGGATTCGGCCGGTGGTATCGAGAACTTGAAACGAGGAAAGTTCGAATTCGCTGAACGTGTCATCATCGAGCGGTGGGAGCGTTTCGGGCGGAGCGACCACCACGGCATTGGTGAAGCGGGCGGCGAAGTCCCGCGGCGAAACCTCGGGCGGAACGTCCAAGCGCCAAATCCACTTTTTTGCGACCATGCCGAGCTTTTTTACGGGGATCGTCCGTCCATCGAGGAGGAGGTATTCTCCCGGGGTTCCCAGGACTTCCTCCGGCCGATCCGTGAGCAAGTGCAAGATGACCTCGCCCTTCACGCCCCGCGGACGGCCGATACGGGCGAGATGAACGAGCGCGCTTTCCCGATCGCGTCGGTCCGGATCGGTGCCCGGCCGGTTCGGATCAGTCGATGACTTCGAGTTCGACGGTCTCTCCGCCGCGGCGGGACGCGATCGCCTTGACCAGCGTCCGGAGGGCCTTGATGATCCGGCCGTCCTTTCCGATGACGCGGCCCATATCGGACGGATCACACGTCAACTCGTAGATGACCGATTTAACGCCCTTAATCTCCTTTACCTCGACCGCCTCCGCCTTCTCGACCAATTCCTTAGCAACGTACTCGATCAGTTCCTTCGTGTTCATGCCGTCGCCTCCTGTGCTTCGGTTTTGCGCGCTCTTCGTAAAAGATTTTTCACCGTCTCAGTGGGATGAGCCCCTTTTCCAAGCCAATGTTCGGTTCGATCCCACTTCACCCTGATTCCGCCTTTGGGGCCCGGATCATAGGTGCCGAGAATCTCGATGCTCTTTCCGTCACGCGGACTCTTCGAGTCCGCGACGACGATGCGGTAAACCGGCTGCTTCTTCTTGCCGATCCGTTTCAAACGTATCCTGACGCTCACGACTACCTCCTCGCGGAAATACTAAGTTCGAATTTTCATTCCAGCGCGGAATGGTACCGAAGGCCGGGCTCTTTCGCAAGACAAATTACGCCGGAGGAAAAGAAGGTGTGGCTCGTGGCGCCACGTGCCGTTCGGACAGGAAGCGGTTCGTGGAAGAGTCGTTATCTCGTTGACGTTCCCGGCCGAAAGGCGTAATGTTTCCGATCATGAGGCTGTTTCGGG
>RFFU01000017.1 GCA_003697085.1 Candidatus Hydrogenedentota bacterium | reverse complement strand
GCACCACGGGGCGGGATACCCTGTGGAGGGGATTCCTCGCGGAGCCTGTCCCGAGCGAATGCGAGGGGCTCGGAATGACAGGGCAGTTGCGGGATACCACGTGGAGGGGATTCCTCGGCGCTGACGCGCCTCGGAATGACACGGAGCGGGCCACCCCCCGTGGCGCAGGCATCCTGCCTGCGGGAGACCGGTTCGCATCCGACAGCGAAGATACGGAGCGCAGACTCTCCAGTCTGCGAAAGAACGGGCCGACATTCCAAAGGATTCGGCAAAGAAACAAAAAACGTTGGACGAAGAGCGGTGAACGAAAAACGATAAACTGGAAAAATAATCGAGCACGTGGAATTCACGGAAATAAAAAAGGACTCCCGCGATTCAACGGACTGACTGTTGGAATCTTCCGCTTTTTATTCCTTCGTTATGACATCGCGGAAACGAAGGTCGATGTAACTCTTCTCCGAACCCTCACGCTCCAGCGCTGAAAGAACCTTCCGCAAACGATCGATCTTGGCGGCATAGTCTCCCCGGCCGAGACGAATCATAATCGGGCGGCCGGTCGTGATGAGCGATATGCCGTATTCAGGGGTCAATCGGACTTCCGAGATACGGCGAACGAGATCCGGGCGCAACTCCTCGATCACCGCTAGCGCCTCGCGCAACCCCGCCGACCCGTTCTCGTGAACCGCTCCGGTTATGATCGGCGCCTGGATTTCCTCGCGGGCGGGAACCAGCGGCACGATCACACCCTCGGCATCCACTCCCAACAATTTTCCCTTCTCTTGAACGAGACCGACGGGAACCCGCTCTTCCACCTCCAAACGAATCTCATCCGGCATCTTCTTGACAACGACGGCGCGGCGAATCCTGGGATTCGCTTCCAACGCCTTCTTCACCCTCGCAAGGTCCACATCCATTATCGCGTCCCCGCGGTGAATCCCGCTGATCCGAATAAGTTCCTCCTCCGAAAGCACATTATTCCCCTCCACCGAGATTTTCTTGACGATAAGGTCTTCGGTATCGACGGCATAGTGGTAAGCCTTCCCGGCAAAGGAAAGAAGAACAATCCCGATCGTCGCGGCGGCTGCAATGATGATTGCGACCGCGATCACGGTGACAATCCGATCCTTTTGAACGGCCGCATTTCCACCGCCCCTCCCCCGGTTCCTCCGTACGGCGCCACGAGAGACGGTCCGGCGATTCCCTCGCCCGCGGGTACCGCCTCCGCTCCGCCGGACCGCTCCTTCTCCCCGACTCGCGCTCCGCCCCCGCGCTGTTTTCGTCCCTCTCGTCCTCCGGCTCACCGTTCTTCCTCCAGCCCCCACCGGATCAATCGATCGATCAATTCCGGAAACTCGATGCCCGCGGCCCGCGCGGACTTCGGAAGAAGCGACGTCTCGGTCATCCCGGGAATCGTATTCACCTCCAACAACTCGATCCCTTCCTCGCCCACGATCATATCGACCCGGCTCATCCCGGAACAACCCAGGGTCCGATGGGCCGAGAGAGCCAGAGCCCGGCAATCCTCGATCACGGTTGACGGCAAGCGTGGCGGAATCAGGTACTCCGTCGCGCCCACCGTGTACTTCGACTCGAAATCGTACCGCCCCGATCGCGGGACGATCTCGATCGGGGGCAGGGCTTCGATCTCTTCGCGCCCGATCACTCCGACCGTGATCTCCTTTCCTTCAACGTAACGCTCCACGAGGATTCGGTTGTCGTGCTTCAAGGCCAATTTCACGGCGGCTTCCAACTGCTCCTCCCGCTCGACGAAACTCATTCCCAACGAAGACCCCTCGCGGGACGGTTTGACGACGTACGGAGGCTTCAACTCGATCTCGACCGTCTCGCTTCCCCCCGCTCTTCCGGGAATCCGGAGAACGGAAAAGGGCGGCGTCGGCAAGCCTTCCGCCCGAAAGATCTGTTTCGTGAAGATCTTGTCGATCGCGGCGGCACTGGCGAGGACGCCGGAACCGGTGTACGGAATGCCGAGAATCTCGAGTAACCCTTGAACCGTACCGTCTTCGCCGTACTTTCCGTGAAGCGCGATGAAAGCGACGTCCGGCCCGACATCGCCCAACGCGCGCGCCAAACCGCGCCCCACGTCGATCTCGATTCCCTCGTACCCCAGCAATTCAAGCGCCCGCAATACGGCGCGGCCTGTCTTGAGCGAAATTCCCCGTTCGCGCGAGAGCCCGCCCATCAGAACAGCCACTCTCATCGCTTCCCCCTCCGCGCCGCATCTCTTCGCCGCCGCGTCCTCCTGGGATCGGAACAATCCGGGTCGGGGAAGAAGAAGAATCTTCTCGACCCAAGCGGCGCGCCCTCCCCCAGCCTACTCTCTCCCATCATCACCCCAATCTCCAAAAAGCCGCACCTCCGAGATCAATTCGATCCCGTGACTCTCCCTGACCCTTTCCCTTGCAAGGTTCATCAAATCCCGCACCTCGACCGCGCGCGCTCCCCCGAGATTGACGATGAAGTTGGCGTGTTTCGGTGATATCTGGGCATTCCCGATGCGATATCCCTTCAACCCGACCGATTCGATCAGTTGTCCCGCGGTCGTTCCCGGAGGATTGCGGAAGACGGAGCCGCAGTTGGGTTGGTCCAGCGGCTGGGTCGTCTTCCGGTACCGCAGGCTCTCTTCGGCCCCGGAGGCGTCGTACGGACGATCGGCCATTCGAATCATCGCGCCGACAATGATCTCCCCTGTTCGCTGAAACCGCGAGGTTCGGTAGGCAAAGTGGCACTCCGGCGCCGGAATCTCCTTCACGATTCCCCCCCTACCGATAACGAAGACGGATTCGACGATATCCTTCATTTCCCCCCGGCTGGTTCCGGCGTTCATATAGATCGCCCCACCGACACAACCCGGAACACCGAACCCCCACTCAAGACCTCCGGCGTTTTGATCGCGAAAGAACTTAGCCAGCTCCGGCAGGCGAACGCCGGCGCCGACGTTGAGCAAGCCGCCGCCGACCTCCGTGACCGCCGCCAACCCTCCCTCCATCCGGATCACGACTCCACGGACCCCGCGGTCGGAGACGAGAAGATTCGATCCGTTTCCCATAATGGTCACGGGCAAGCCGCGCCCCTTCGCGATCAGGTTCATCACCGCCACGTCATCGGCACTCTCGGCCGAAAGAAACCAGTCCGCGGGACCGCCGATCTTTATCGAAGTGAGCGGAGCCAGAACATAGTTCGGAACGGCCCCGAGTTCCTCCATTACCTCGCGCGTTCCTCGAATCTCGGACAAGACACCGATCTTCCCGATCTCCACCGATTCCGCGGATCGATTCTCCCGCGTCCCACTCATTAAGCACTCTTCCTTTCCGGCCGCACGGCGGAGAGTCGCAATATCTCCTCACCGATCTTCCAGACGTCTCCAGCACCGAGTGTCAAAAGCAGATCGCGTGGTTCCAGAATCCGGGCGATTTCTCCTGCTGCCGCCCGCGCGTCTCCCTCGATTTCGGTAAAGGAGGAATAGCCTTTCAATCGCAACGCTTCGGCGATCAATCCGCTGGACACCCCCTCCCGCGGCTCTTCACCGGCAGGATAGACGGGCAAGAGCCAGAGACGATCGGCGGCGGTCAAGGCCGCCGCGAGTTTTTCGTAGAGGAGCGCGGTTCGGGAATAGCGGTGGGGCTGGAAGACGACGAGCAATCGTCCGCCCCGCGCCAGCGCGCGCGCCGCCGCCAGCGTCGCCGTGATCTCCGTCGGATGGTGGGCGTAATCGTCATACACGCGCCACGGCGACTCCCCCGGTCCTTTGCCCTTCAACTGCATCCTCCGGTCGACGCCGCGAAATCGTTCCAAGCCGGCCACGACCGCCGCCGGTTCCAATCCCAACTCGATCCCCACGGCGGCCGCGGCGAGCGCGTTTGTTACATTGTGGATCCCGACCAATCTCAACGAAACCTCCGCCATCTCATCCCCCCGCTGCAGAATTCGAAATCGACTTCCTTCCTCGGTCGTCTCGATCCGGTCGGCGCGGTAATCGGCCTGCTCACCGAGCCCGAATGTCACGACACGTCGGCTGCACAAGGAGGCGATACCGCGGAGACGGGGATCGTCGCTGCAGAGCAACGCGAAGCCGTAGAAGGGAACGCGGTTGCAGAACTCTCCGAAGGTGGCGGCAAGCCGTCCCATATCGCCGTAGAAATCGAGGTGATCGTCGTCGATGTTCGTCACGACGGCGACGGCGGGGCTGAGTTTGAGAAACGAGCCGTCGGATTCGTCCGCCTCGGCCACGAGATACTCTCCGGCTCCCACCTTCGCACCGCTTCCCAACTGTTCGAGTCTTCCTCCGATAACGACGGTCGGGTCGATCCCCCCCTCCGTAAGAACCATCGCAACAAGGGATGTCGTTGTGGTTTTCCCGTGCGTTCCCGCAATCGCGATCCCGTATTTGAGGCGCATCAACTCCGCCAGCATCTCGGCTCTTCTGACGACCGGGATGCCGCGTTCCCGCGCCGCCAACACCTCCACGTTTCCCGGACTGATCGCCGAGGAGATCACGACGGCGTCGGCCTCCTCGACGTTTTCCGCCCGGTGACCGAGGTGGATGACCGCGCCGAGATCCTTGAGCCGGTGGATCGTGGGATTGTCCGCAATATCGGACCCCGTGACATCGTACCCGGTATCGAGCAGGATCTCCGCGATCCCGCTCATTCCGACTCCGCCGATCCCGACGAAGTGAATCTTTTGAACACGAATCATTCTTCAACCACCGAATCAATCTCCCGCACCACGCGATCAGCCGCGTCGGGGACGGCCAATTTCACCACGGCGGCGCGCAGGAAACGCCGTTTTTCTTCATCAACGAGGTACTCCACAACGAAATCATACAACCGTTGATGCACATCCGCATCGGAAACAACGACTCCGGCCCCGTGTTTTTCCCACAAGAGAGCGTTCCGTTCCTGATGCCGACCCGCCGCACGCGGATAGGGGACGAGAATAGCCGGGATTCCCGCTCTTGCCAACTCGGCCAACGTCATGGCCCCGGCGCGACAGACCGCCAAATCGGCCGCCACAAGCATATCGGGCATCTCTTCGCAATAGGGCAACAAAAGAAGCGTGTCAGGCAGTTTTTCCGGCATCCGCCTCCGCACCTCCTCGAAAAGCGCCTGCCCCGTGATCCAGACGAGACGGCAGGGGGGAAGTCGATTCCAGAATCCGAGGACGGCGTCGTTGATCGAACGCGCCCCCCGCGAACCACCGAAGACAAGCAAAACCGGAAGGCCATCGTTCCAGCCTCTCCCCCTCCGCACCTCCTCCCTTCGCTCGGGTCGAATCCTCTCGTCCACCGGCATCCCGACAACGACGGTCTTTCCTGGAAAAGGTGATCGTGAGGGAAACCCGAGCAGGATCCGTCGGGCTCCACGAAAGAGGATGCGGTTCGTTAAACCCGGAACGGCATTCTGTTCGTGAAGCAGAAGGGGGCGCTTCTGAAGAAGAGCGGCAAGTCCCGCGGGAAAGGAAGCGTATCCCCCCATCCCGAGAACGAGGTTGGGATCGAATCGACGCAATATCTCGCGGGCCGTCGTAAGCGACCTCAGAACCGAGACGCCGGCCGTCCCCACCGAAAGCGGGCGGGTTCGATGAAACGGCTCGACGGGAAGAAGTTCGATGTCGTATCCGCGCCTCGGAACGATCTCCTTCTCCAACCCGCGCCGGCTGCCGAGGAAGAGGACGGAATCGTCGCGGTCACGCAGGCGGTCCGCCACGGCCAATCCGGGATAGATATGACCACCCGTCCCGCCCGCCGCAATCACAACCTTCATCCTCCGAACCTTCCGTTGCCGGATGAGACACGGCGCCGCGAGAAGTTCAAGAGAATTCCGATGGCGGCGCAGGTGAAGACGATGCTCGTTCCCCCATAGGAAATGAGCGGCAGGGGAACTCCCGTCGTGGGCGCAAGCCCTGTGACGACCATCATATTCAAAAGAGCCTGACCCGTAATCAACGCCGTCACGCCCGCCGCCGCATAGCGTGCAAAGGGTTCCTTCTGTTCCAGCGCGGCCCGATACCCTCTCCACGCCAGTACGATGAACCCCGCGGTCACGAGCACCGTTCCGATCAATCCGATCTCCTCTCCGATCACGGCGAAGATGAAATCCGTGTGCGGCTCCGGCAGGAACCCGTACTTCTGCACTCCTTGTCCGATTCCTTTTCCGAAGAGGCCGCCGGACCCCATCGCCGTCCAACCCTGAATGATGTGGTAGCCTTTTCCCTGAACATCGGACCAGGGGTCGAGAAAGCCGCGGATTCGTTCAAGCCGATAGGGTGCCGCGGCGACGAGGGCGGCGGCGCCGGCGAGAAGGACGCCCACGATCCCCGTCAGAATCCTCCAGGGAAGGCCGGCCACGAAAAGGATGACGAGCGCCAGCGCCGGAATCATCATGGCCGTATCGAAGTCTGGTTCGGCGACGATGAGGAGAAAAAAGAGGAGGGGGGGGAGAAGCATCTTGCCGACACCTGTCCACGTTCCGATCTCTTCTCCGTTGCGCGCCACGTAACGTGCCACGACGATGACGACCGCCAGGCGGGCGAATTCAGAAGGCTGAAAGCGGCCCAGCAAGGGCATCGGCAGCCACCTCCGCGCTCCACTGATCTTAATCCCCACCCCGGGAATCAGGACGAGAAAGAGAAGGAGGAACGTCAGGATCGCAAACGGTCCCGCCGCCCGCTCGAGAAGGTCGGCCGGAATGCGGGAAAGAACGATCATCGTCACGATACCGATCACCGCCGCCAAAGCCTGGCGAACGAGAAAGTGCGAGGTGGAACCGTAGTAGATTTCGGCCTTCATCACACCGGCGGAATAGACGAAGATGAATCCCACCGCCATGAGAAAAAGTGTCGTTGTAACGAGAAAAGCATCGGGAGGAAAGAGAGTTTCCCGGTGCCGGCGCCTTGGCTTCATCCGTATCCCCTCCTCCCCCAGGCAGGACAGACTTTCGGCGAACCCTTCACCTGATCAAAACAATCATCTTCCCCTACCGAAAAGACGCCCTTTCCGTTCCTATCCGTCCGCGCGATTTCCCGTTTCACGAGACGTTCCCTTCTCGAACCAGCCCGCGGACGATCTCGACAAACCGCCTTCCGCGTTCCGCGTAACCGGAAAACTGATCGAAGGAAGCGCAACCGGGAGAGAGGAGGAGAAGATCTCCTTTCTCCGCCAGGCTCCAGGCACGCCGGACCGCTTCCTCGAAGGGGCCGACCCATTCGGCGCCGATCTCCTCGGCGATCCGCCTTCCTTCCTCTCCATAAGCGACGACGGCACGGCAACGATCCCGCCTTTCGCGTAACGGGGTGAACGACTCCCCCTTGCCGCTTCCGCCGACGATCAGAACGATCGGCTCCCGAAAACATACAATCGCGTTCCGCACGGCATCGACGTTCGTGGCCTTCGAGTCATCAACGACGGTGATCCCTCGAAAGGTCCCCACGACTTCGCGGCGATGAGGCAGTCCGCGGAAGTTCGAGAGAACCTCCAGGACCGCTCCGCGCGGGATTCCGAAATGGTCGGCAGCCGCCACGACACACGCCGCGTTCTCGAACGCCTTCACCTCCCGCAAAACCGCCGGTGTCACGATTCCGCGCAGCGCTGCCGGCGAATAGGGCTCCTCGCCAATTCGATAAATCTTTCCTCTCATCCCCCGCTCCATCCCGCGCCGAATCTTTTCATCGGTGACGGCGAGAATCGCCGCATCCTCTTCCTCCATCCGCTCGAAGAGACGCCATTTGGCGGCGTGGTAGGCCTCGAGACTTCCGTGACGGTCCAGGTGATCCGCAGCAAGATTCAAGAGTACCCCGGCATCCGCACGAAAGGAATCGATCAACTCCAACTGGAAGGAAGAGAGTTCCAGAACGACGGTGTCCTCCGCGGAAATCTCCTCGGCGACGGCACAGAGCGGTTCGCCGATGTTGCCGGCGACGAATACGCGATCGGCTCCCCCGCTCGAAGCAAAAAGGTCTCCCATAAGCGAGGTGACGGTCGTTTTCCCGTTCGTTCCCGTCACGCCGACGATGCGGCAGTTCGGAAGGAAACGGAACCCCAGCTCCGGCTCGCTCCAGATCGGACCGGAGAAGTCCGAGAGAGGTTCGATCCGAGGATCGATTCCCGGCGAAAGAACGAGGAGATCGTTTTCGAGCAGGCGCCGGGAATGCCCTCCTGTTTCCGATTCGTAGCGAAACAATTCCTCGCGCGCATTCGATGGGAATGACTCGACGGGACGGGATTCGGAAACGAAGACCTCGGCGCCGTGGCGCGCCAAAAGCGCCGCGGCGGCGCGTCCGGAGACGCCCCAACCCACGACACCGACGCGCCTTCCCCTCCAGCCCCCTCCCACGCCTGTCACCTGAGTTTGAGCGTGGCCACGGCCGCCAGGCTCAGGACGAACGCCATGATCCAGAAACGAACAATCACCTTGGGTTCCGGCCAGCCCTTGAGTTCGAAGTGGTGGTGCAACGGTGCCATCCGGAAGATCCGTTTTCCCCGGAGCCGGTAGGATCCGACCTGGAGGATGACGGAGAGCGCCTCGAGAACAAAGACGCCGCCGATGATGACGAGGAGGAGTTCTTGTTTGGCGAGGATCGCGACGGTCCCGAGGACTCCGCCGAGAGCCAAGGAACCCGTATCCCCCATAAAGACCTCGGCGGGATAGGTGTTGAACCAGAGGAAACCGACCAGGGCGCCGATGACCGCTCCGAGGAAGACGGTGAGTTCACCGGCGCCGCGGACGTACATGACGTTGAGGTAAGAGGAGAATTTGACGTTGCCGACGAGATAGGTCAGTCCGGCCAAGGCCACGGAACACGCCAGGGTGCAGCCCGCGGCAAGTCCATCCAGGCCGTCCGTGAGATTGACGGCGTTCGAGGAACCGATGAGAACGAGAACGACGAGAGGGATGTAAAAGATTCCAAGGGGAAGAAGGATGTTCTTGAAGAAGGGGACCGTGAGCATCAGTCCGTTTTCGGGACGCGCGGGTTCAGAGAGCCAGAGTCTGCCGGCCTCGACGGGCCGAATATAAAGTGCGGCACCGATCGAGAGCGCGACGAGGAGTTGTCCCAGAATCTTGGAACGTCCCGACAGTCCCTTGGGACTCTCGATCAATTTCAAGTAATCGTCGATGAATCCGATCGCGGCCAGGCCGATCGTGGTTAGAAGAACCAAGGGTATGAACCTGTTCTCGAAATTCCCGCAAAAGAGCATTGAAAGGCAGATGACCCCGACGACCATCAAGCCTCCCATCGTGGGCGTTCCCTCTTTATGCTGGTGGAAATCGAGCGCCTCTTTCGTTTCGTCCTGGGAGATACTGAACCGTTTCAGGGCCCGGATAAAGGCCGGCCCGATCAAGAGGGAGACCAGAAGAGAGATGAGAACCGCCAGAGCCGTGCGCACCGAGAGATATTGAAAGAGGCGCAAGGGTCCGAGGATGTGCGCGTAACGCGCGAGATAGATGAGCATCGCTTCAACGCCGCAGCGGAACCACGCCCTCCCCCGAGGCGGTACGCCGTTCCACCAATCCCTCCACGACCTCGTCGAGTCGCATACCGCGCGACCCCTTCACGAGAAGCGTATCACCGGGAAGCAGAACGCGGTCGAGAAGATCGACGATCTCGGAATTCTCGGCGCAGTGGTGAACACGTGCTGCTTTTCCCGCCCGTCTCCGAAACGCCGCGCCGGCCTCAAGCGAATGGGGCCCCCGCGTGAAGAGAATGTCGACTCCCGCCTCCGCCAACGCGTCTCCCAACTCGCGATGGAACCGGTCGGATTCCTCACCGAGTTCAAGCATATCGCCCATCACGACAATCCGCCGATTCGCCGTCGCGGTCTTGAGCAACTCGATCGCGGCGCGAAACGAAAGCGGGTTGGCGTTGTAGGTGTCGTCGATGACCGTCGCTCCGCGCAACCGACGTCGCTCCAATCGTCCCTTCTCCGGAAAACACTCGGCCAAGCCGCAGACGATATCGAGCGGATCGGCGCCCGCCGTCTCCGCCGCCGCCGCCGCCAAAGCCGCGTTCCAGACCGCGGAACGCCCGAATTGCCGCAACGGCACACGAATGCCGCGGTAATGGAAGGATGCCGGTTCGAACCCTCGCGCTTCGATCCCGTAAATGCGGATCTCCGCCTCCTCACTCTCCCCCACCGTAACAACGCGACAATTCGCCCGAGAACGGAGCACTCCAAAATACGGATCCTCCCGCCGCAAAATCAGGACCCCGTCACGCGCGTTGAGATATTCCGTCAACTCCGATTTCGCCTTCACGACCCCGTCCACTCCGCCGACCTGCTCCGTATGAGACGGTCCGATCGAGGTGACGACGCCGATGGCCGGATCCGCGAGGCGACACAGCGTCGCGATCTCCCCGAATCCGCTCATTCCCATCTCTACGACGGCGTATTCCGTGGAAGCCTTGATGCCGAAGAGCGTCAAGGGAACCCCGATCTCGTTGTTGAAGTTTCCGGGTGTCGAATGCGACCGATGCCGCCTCTTGAGAATCGCGTGGAGAAAATTCTTGACGCTCGTCTTTCCGCTCGAGCCCGTCACGCCGATGACGCACGGGCGGAACCGCGCGCGATATGCGGCCGAAAGTTCCAGAAGCGCTTGGCGCGTTTCCGCAACCCGAATCACGGCGGCGGAAGAGGGCGCCACGACGGGCTCCTCCACCATCACCGCAGCGGCGCCCGACGCGGCCGCCGCCGGTACGAACTGGTGACCGTCCGCACGCTCGCCGCGCAAGGCGACGAAGAGGCCCGCGCGGGGAATGAGGCGGGAATCCAACGTGATTCCGCGGATGACTCGGTCCCCCCTTCCCGAAACAATTCGGCCCTTCGCCGCGCGGGCGATCTCCTCCACCGTCCACGGCTCCCATGCTATCGCTCTCTTCATAATTTCTTCTCCCTTCTCAAAGCCTCGCGGGCGACGATCCGATCATCGAACGGTCGCTTTACTCCGTTGATCTCCTGCGTCGTCTCATGCCCCTTCCCGGCGATCAGCAGAAGATCGCCCGGTTGCAAGGCCCGGACGGCCTTCTCGATCGCCGCCCTCCGCTCCACCTCCACGTGATAGGCGGCTCCCATTCCCGCGGTGATCTCCTCGATGATCTTCTCCGGATTCTCCGTCCGCGGATTGTCCGACGTCACCCAGATTTCGTCCGCCAATCGCGACGCCGCGGCTCCCATCAACGGCCGCTTCGCGCGATCGCGATCGCCGCCGCAGCCGAATACCAACAGCACCCGCGCCGGTTCCAATTCGCGCGCCGTTCGGAGAAGGCGTTCGAGAGCGTCTGGGGTGTGAGCATAATCGACGGCCACGGTGAAGTCACCCGCGCGTGAAACGATTTCGAAACGACCCGGAGGCGCCGTTGCCCCCGAGAGCCCCTCCCCAATCTCCGCCGGCTCCATCCCCCACGCCCGCGCGGCCGCCGCCGCCGCCAAGCAGTTTTGCACGTTCACCCGCCCCACCAACCCCGTTCTCAGCGAATGGCGCTCCTGACCGAAACAGAGCGTCAGATCCGTTCCGTCGCGGCGCAACACCACATCCGCGGCCCGTACCACGCCGTTCTCTCCGAAAGAGAGAAGGTCGGGACGGCGCTGAAGCAAACGGCGCCCCCAAGGATCATCCGCGTTTACCGCGCCCCCCGTCTCCGGATCGTCGAAGAGCCTTGCTTTGCATTTGAAATATTGCTCCATCGTTTCGTGGTAATCGAGGTGGTCTTGCGTGAGATTCGTGAAGACACCGGCACGAAAGCGCAAGCCCGCCACCCGTCCCTGATCGAGCGCGTGCGAGGAGACTTCCATCACGACCGCCTCGCAGCCTTGCTCCAACGCCTCAGCCAATAATGCGTTTACGAGCGGTAACCCCGGAGTCGTGTTTCCCAACAAACGAACCTCGCCTCCACAGTGAAAACCCGTTGTTCCGATCACGGCGGTCTTCCTTCCGGCACGTTCCAAGATCCTCTGGAGGAGGAACGCCGTCGTCGTCTTTCCGTTCGTCCCCGTCACGCCGAACAACATCAACCTCCGGCTCGGATCCGCGTAGAAGCGCCGGCAGACATCCGGGAGGCATTCGGAAAGGGATCGGGCGACGACGAGCGTCGTCTCCGGAATCCTCTCCGGCTCGCGGTCGCAAAGGATCGCCGCCGCTCCCGCCTCGACGGCGTCCTCGATATAACGCAGTCCGTCCGCACACCGGCCGCGCCGCGCAACGAAAAGATATCCCGGCTCGATCGTTCGAGAGTCCTCGCTGATGCCCCAGATCTCCGTCTCGAGACTTCCGTTCAGAACGGAACAGTCCCCGCATTCCGGAAGGAGTTCCTCGAGAGGACGAGAGATCTTCATTTTTCGCCGGGAAGGTTCCGAATCCTCGTGACGGGCGGCGTGATCATTCCCAACTCTTCCGAAGCGATCTTCCGAATCCGCGATGGACGGCTGAGATGGCGCTTCCGCAAAGCCAACCGGGTCTTCTCCTCCTCGATCCGGATCGCCTCCCTCCTCAAATTCACAAGACGCCGACTCATCTCGTGAAACCGGACGTTTTGCGCAACCAGTGAGAGCAAGAAGAGCGCTACGCCGATAATTGCGGCGTTGTGAGCCCAGGCCCGGCGCCATTCGAAGTTCATCGTCTTTTTTTCGTATCTTCCGCGTTTCATTCTTCGTACCCGGCTGTGATGATTTCCACGGCGCGGGCCTTCGCGGATCGCGACCGCGGATTGGCCCGCCTCTCCTTTTCATCGGCACGTTTCACACCCTTCCAAAGGAAAACCGCGCGTTTCATTTCCGACATTTTCCGGTCGCAGCATGCCCTTGGAACAGTATCCTCCGCCTTCGTTCCGCCGGATCGCTCCCGGAACAGACCGGAGCCCCGAGGAACGGAACGCGTCCAGTTGCGAAAGACCCTCTTGACGATCCGATCCTCCAACGAATGAAAGGTGATTACGAGAACCCGCGCGCCGGGAGACAGCAGAGGCGGCAACCGCTCCAGAAAACGCTCCAATTCCCCCAGTTCGTCGTTGACGGCGATCCGTAACGCTTGAAAAACACGGGTCGCGGGATGAATACGCCCGCGACGGATCCGTCGCGAACGCCGAACGATCCGAGCGATCTCCTCGGCCAACGCTTCGGCGGAGGCGAAGGAACGGCCGGACAACCTGCGGGCCAGGAGACGGGACGAGCGCTCCTCGCCGTACAAACGGAGAATCCGCTCCAATTCCTCCGGACGTCCCTCGGCGATGAATTCCGCCGCCGTGCGGCCGGCGCGGGGATCCATCCGCATATCCAGCGGCCCGTCGGCCCGAAACGAGAATCCGCGTTCGGAATCGGCGAGTTGATCGGAAGAGAGACCAAGGTCGGCGACGACGCCATCCAGAGGAGCGAGGTCGGTACAATCGGAAAAGCAGCGGTTCAGAAGAAGAACGCGCCCGGGAACGGGATTCGGCGGCTGCCGAGAAGCGGACGGAGGGGGTAGTGCGAGGTCGCCGAGGTTTTCGCGCGCGATTTCGATCGCACGGGGGTCGCGATCGAGCGCAATTACGGCGTGTCCCGCTTCCGCCAAAATCCGCGCGTGGCCTCCGCCGCCGCAGGTGGCATCGAGGATACGGCGGACACGTCGGGGCTCATCGAGAAAGAGGTTTCTTACGAGCGCCGGGAGAACGGGAAGATGGCGCGTCGTCATGGAAGACCCGCGTTCTCGATCAGACGCGCAGGTCCCGCGAGAGCGATTCGGCGATCTCCTCGATCGAGGCGTTGGCGCGTTGGATGTACTCCTCCCAATTCTTCCGCGACCAGATCTCGACGCGATTCCCGGCACCGATCAAAATAATTTGATGTTCAAGTTGTGCCTCACGGCGCAGAACCGGAGGAACGACGAAGCGTTTTTGAGAATCGAGTTTGACGTGATGAGCGGAGGAATGAAGCCAACGATTGAGCATACGGGCTTGCGCGGAAAGATCACTGCGGCGGGAAATCTCGCGCTCGACGAAGGCTTCCCAATCGGAAGGATTCCAGAGACAGAGGGCGCGGTCAAAGCCGGCGGAGATGATGAAGGACGATCCGAGCGCCTGCCGAAAGGCCCCGGGCAGGATGATGCGTCCTTTAGCGTCGATGTGCTGCTCATATCTTCCTACGTTCACGCTCGGAAGTCCTCCACTTCTCTCCACCTGGCTCCACCGACAAGCGCATAAAACCACCCAATCCTTTGGAGGTCAAATAAGAAATTTGAAATTTTTTGAAACCCTCCGAACCCCCTTAACAACCTGTGGAAAAAAGGTGTCATTCTTCCATTTTGTCAATTTCGTCGCCATCAAGTCATATTTCCAAATCTCTCATTTCATTTCTTTTGATTTCTTATTATTTCACGAACAAAAGGGATAAGTTTTTTTGGAGGGGGACTCGGTAGCGTGCGGTGCCGGTGTATTTTTTCGCCTAAATCAGGTTTCACAAATCCGCAACAGTTCCGGCCAAGACACATGTCCTTCGTTCTCGGCGAAAATATCTTCAATGGAACACAGGTTTTTCAGTCGAACAAAGGGTTATGCTTCCGGGCATTTTTTCGTAACGCTTTCAAACCGTGATTTCTCTCCGAATGGAAGAGAGGTAGATCGGTGGAAACCGGTTTAGAAAAAATTTCTTCCGGGGAGAAGAATCAAAACGAGTGTCAGCCGAGGTGGGGCAATAGGGGAAGGTCCGAGTAAGCCGACCGGGGAAAGAACGTCATGATCTCAATGATTCCAAGCACAGGAGCGGTACGTCCTTTTGAATACCGGCGGACTATCTCGTCACGGGGGGCATGGCGAAAAATGGGCACCTTTTGCCGGATCGGGTTAGTCTACTCGTGGGCGAAACGCCGCAAAGGATCGGGAGTCCGAAAGTTGATCCTCTACGAACCTGTTTTTGCAGGCAAGATGCCCGCGCTACCCGCTCCCAGGTTGGAGAACCCTCGCTTCCTTCCCGCAGGCGGGATGCGTGCACCGGCTGGAAATTCGGGCAGGATTCTGACGCGGCCGGAAACGCGAACCTCTCGAGAATCTTCCGAAAGACCGTAAAGCCCAAGCCCGACCATCACCAGCGCCAGGATAAGCACGCTGGCGAGAGCGGGATAATTGGTCAGTTTAATTTGATTTGTGATGCCTTCGGGTCCTGCCTGATAACCACTGTCCATCAGCATAACGTCCAACAACGCGAACCAGGGAACCAGTATCGCGAAAAGAATCCCGCTCAAGGAAGAGAATACGACGGTGGCAAGGAAATTCCTGCCCTCCGTCCGGAGATGATTCACTGCCGCAATACTTTCTCGGCGTTCTGAAGATCCGGACACCCGGCAAAAGCCCTCACAACAACCTTCACTTTTATCTCCCCAACACCGGCCACCCGTCACCTGCCTGTCCTCCTACCGATGACCAGATGCTACGTCGGCCTCACTTTCTCCGCTAGACATGACCGTGGATTTTGGCGCCATACAGACCCCCACCCGCCACGGGAAAAACAAAAACGGCGGGCCGGGCGTCTCCGCCCGGCCGCCCGCGAATATTTCCGGTTTCAGGCGCCAGCAGCCGACCCGATACCTAAACCGCTTACTCCTCGGATAACCGTAACACACCACATCCGAAGAGCGCATCATTCCGATATCTCCAGATCCGCCACCTCCTCGGGCACGGGCGAAGGCCAGAGCGAAATGATATGCGCCGCTTCGGAGTCCGATAACGGCGGCTTGTCGTAACTGTTCGCGTATAGATAAAACCGCAGTTCCCCGTCCAATGGAGTCCCAAAAATTTCACGCGGCCAGGAGGTGGGCCGGAATACCGTTCTGCGGTTTCTCCAATCGTCCCACGACGTTAGAAACGCGCGAATGGCTTTTGATTTTTTCGGCATCACAAGCGGATCCACCCGAAAACACTTGTACGGGGTATCGGAAGCTGTTCCGAGAACCCCCTCGGAAATTCCCGATCTCCTGCGAACTTCAAAACCTTTCTTCTCAAACACCAGTACGCCGGAGGGGCCAGAAAAAGCGGGACCACGTAACATTTTTTCGCCGTCACGCGGAAGAAACCTGACGATTCGGTAGCGTCCAGAGGAATCAGTGGTGGCTTGAGCACCGGGCACTTCCTCATCGATGCCTTGATAACGTTCCCTTATCTCACTCGCACTCCACCGTGATCCGTTTCCCCTTCCAACCTCACCGTGCCCTCAACCGCAATCCACTCTCCCTGCCGAACGCGGGGGGCGCTGACAAAGTGGAACAGCACTGGAAAGGCGACCAACACGAGGCCCCCCCCACGCCAACCGTTTCCTTCTTACCGCGGGCAGAAGCCGGAAATCGATTGCCTCGGAAATAAGAGTAGCGGAGGAACACAGGAACGCCGGGACGACGATAAGGAAGAGAGAACCTCGACCAAGCATGAAGAGAGAACCGATGCCGAGGAGAAGCCATGCGGCTGCAAGAATCCAGGGAGGCGCCTTTTTTGACCCCCAGCGCGCGAATCGCTATCCATACGAGAAACAACGGCATCCCAAAAACGGACAGGCCGAAGCCAAAGAAGAGTGACGCATATCCAAAACCGGGGTAGCGCGGTCGCCCTCCGAAAACGAGGAACGAGAGGAGGATAACGATCGCGGCCGGAATTGCGCCCACGAGAAACCTCTGCGTCGCACTCTTGGTTGTCCCCGCCGTCACACTTTGCCGGAACTTCATAGAAAGACCGATCAGCAGATAAAGAGCACCAAAAACCAGGCATCCCACGATCACTCCTCCGCGAAGGGAATCGATTACAGCCGTGACGACGCCATTACCGAAGTAACCGGGCCGGGAGTCAAGCGCCATCACCTTATAGCAACTCATCCCGATCCTCAGACTGGTATAGCCGCCGGAAATCGACGCGATGATTCTGGAGGCGCTCAACAATCGGTCCCGCCAAACATCGACAACTCTTGATTCGTCCGGCGGGGATCGGCGACCGTATCGGCGAACCAAAACAAAAACGAACGCGTAACCGATCAGGAAAGCGATGATCCCCTCCGTGCCACCCGACATGAACCCTGAAAAACTCCGTAAACCGGTAGCCAGAAGAACCAAAACCAAAAACTCCCATTCGATGTTGAAAAAGAACAACTGAATCATAAGGGAAATGAGAATCACCTGATGAAGTGCCAACGGGACTTTGGACTTTGACGGGACGGAAACGGGAGAGGGTGCGAGTTCGGGATCGGGAACGGAAGCGGGATCTTTCCCGGAATCTCGCAAATCCGAGGATAACGTTTTCGTTTCCGACTCACACACGGGCGCCGACGCCAGTCGTCCCCAAATTCTTTCGACCAACAGTATTTTGATAGTGACCGTGGAAAGAACGAAGAGGAGGGGCGGCAGGAGGACAAGTCCGACAATCCCCCAACCGAAGGGAAGGAAAAGGGGGTACAACATTGTGAAGGAACCAATCAGTGGAAACGCGACAAAAGCAACGGCCGCCGCAATCAGGTATTGCTTGATCGTTGTTGAGCGATCCGCGGTAACCCGGGCTGGCGACAATGTCTTCTCAGATGGTGGCTTCCTCCGGCGTTCCATATACCTCCACTTAATAATGACCGTGCTCAAGAAGATCAGGAGTAACCCGGTCGGAGGAAACCACTCCCGAACGGAATCCACTTCGCTCGGGTTAATCATGGTAACGAATCCGATGGTGAAAAACGAAAGCAACGCTGCGGGAATCAAGGCCGAGACGAAAGCCTTCCCCCAGGCAACAATCTGAGAACTGTCCTGCTCCAGTGCCGTCGGCCTCTTCCCGAAGCGGTCCTTAAGCCCCAAAAAGAGAGCGACCAGCGAGAGCAAAAGCAACACGACAAAACCACCCATCAACCACGGTCTTCGTTCCCCTGCTGTTTGTCTTCGCCGGCGAACCTCCCGAACGGTACGAAACAGATCCGACTCCTGAAACCGCCCGGTTAATCGTCCGTCCGGCGAAAAGGCGGCAATTTGAGATTGGTCGTGGTCGAGCACCAGAAGCGTATTCTTCACGATTCCAAAGGAGGAGGCGTCGAAGGGGCGAAGAGACTCCGGAATCCGCAGGTGCGTTCGGATCAGATCACCTGAAATCGAATACACATCGCCGAAATTGAATCCTCCCCCTTCAACCGCCAGAACAAACAGACTATCGCCCGAACTCGCCAGCATACTCGGACAGCCAAGCGGTCCCGCAAGGATGTTGGCCGCGGTGAAACCTGAAGGGAATATTATCGTTCCCTCCCCTGACCCGCCCAGCGGCATCTCCACAAGTTTTTTTTCCACCTACCGTGGTACTTGGCAGTCCACCAAAATCATGCGGCCAGCAATCCTCTTTCCCGTTGATTTCAGCCCGAAGGGGAAACGCCCTGAGGAACTCCCCCGTGTCGTTCCACACTGTCACCAGTTTCCAGGAGTGTTCCGCAACGAAGATTTCTCCGTGCGATCCCCACGCAACGTCTCGCGGGTAAAAGTGAGCATATTCCTGCGGGCCAATGCCTCTGTTGCGCAAATATTTTCGCAAGAGCCGGGGAGGTTTCTTTTTCCCGGGAAAGAGGCCCAAAAACTCACCGGCCGAAGAATAGCGACGTATCTCGTGGCCAGTCGTGTTCATAACCCACAGTTCATCTCTTGGAGACACGCGGAGATGAAAGTCCAAGACGAGCCGGTTGTCCTTAATTTCTCGAATAAGATTACCGTCCATATCGTAATGGAGTAGGCGCCTGTTCCCTTTATCCGCTACCCAAACCGTATTGTCTCTTCCCGAAACGGCCTCGATGTAATCCTTTCCGGCCGTCTTAAAGGACGCGATCTTCTTCCCGTTGAGATCGAATATGTGTACATGATTTGTTTCGCACAGAACGATTTTTTTGTTATCGACGGATAGATGCTGGAGGGGATGAACTTCGGTCAGAAGAACTTCCCGCCGGATCAGAAGGAACATATCGGTGACGGCCCCAAAAAGAAGAAGAGTTCCCAACGCGATAAACGTCGTCTGAAAGCGTCTCGTTTTTACGGGAGAAGGCGGATGGAAATTTTTCGATCCCCTTTGAGTTTCATACGACATATCGGATTTCCGGTCGCCCACCACCTGTCAAAGGCCTGACTTCCTCCCTCCGGTCAAATGGAGGTTCCTGGTGTGCAATGGGCACTTATTGCTGGACAAGCCGAATAGCACTCGGTCGGAAATTCCACCCATGATTCTGATCTGTCGCTACGTGCGCCGTACG
>RFFU01000016.1 GCA_003697085.1 Candidatus Hydrogenedentota bacterium | reverse complement strand
GACGGAAACGGGAACGCGGTTTCGGTCTTCGCGATGGATTCGCTCGTCTTCGTACAGGTGCGCGACACCGGCCAGAACCTCAGCGGCGCGCTCATCGAGAACGTCTCGGCGACCGTCTTCGACACGAACACGGGGGATTCGGAGACGCTGGTCCTTACGGAACTGGCGGCCGACTCGGGCATCTTTCGCAACACCACCGGCCTGCCGCTTTCCGATACGATCGGCGTGAGAATCAACGACGGGATTCTCTTCACGGGGCAGGTCTTCGCGATCACGGCGCGGTATGTCGATGCCGTGACGCCCTTCGATTCCTCGACGGATACGGCGGGGATCGCGCGGTCGCCGCGCAACTCTTCTCTCGCCTTCGACCGCTCCTCCTACGCGCCGGAAACGCGGGTCGTCGTGATTGTCACCGACCCGGACCGGAATCGGAATCCGCTGGTCCTCGATTCTTTCTCCGTTTCCCTCGTTTCCGAAACGCGAAACGACACGGAGTCGGTGTTGGTGACGGAGACGAGTGAGACCTCGGGCGTCTTTTCGAACGCGGCCGGAGCGCGGATTTCCGACACGACGGGGTTCGCCTCGAACGACGGCGCGCTGCTCGTCGCTCTCGGAGATACCTTCACCGCCGTTTACGTCGATGCCGTGGATCCGACCGATTCGGCTTCGGCGTTGGCTTCGGTCGATACCCTGGCGAAGGCGGGGACCGTCGCCTTCGATCGCGACTCCTATCTCCAGACCGACAGCGTCGTGATCACGGTCTTCGATCGGGACCGAAACCTCGATCCGCGCGGGAAGGACACCCTCGGCGTCGCGGTGCAGAATCCGCGAACCGGTGATTCGGAGAGTCTTCTCTTGACGGAGACCGATTCCACGTCGTTGACCTTCACGTCGAATGCGCTTGTCTTCACGGATACCGGTGTCGTCGTGCCCGGAGACGGGAAATTCTTCGCCTCGAACAGCGATACGATCGAGGTTCTTTACGCCGATCCGCTGCCGGTGACGGTGGAAAGCGACACCGCTCAGATGGGAATCACGCCCTCGCAGGGATCGATCCGTTTCGATCGAACGAACTACACCGTCTTCGATACGCTGCAAGTCATCGTTCACGACATGGATCGAAACACCGACCCGTATGCAGCGGAGACGATCACCTTGCGCCGGCTGCTCGTGAGCGATCCGACGGGTGCGGCCGTCGAGAACAACTTCGAGGTCTTCACGCTCGTCGAAACGACCGAGACCTCGGCGATCTTCACGCTGCCCGCGCCGCTTCTTCTCTCCGATACCGCCTTTCCGGCCGTGGTGGGGGATACCGTTCTGACCGCGGGATTAAACTTCACGATTCAGGCGGAGTACCGCGATCCGGTCTTCCTCGATTTCGCTTCCGACTCCGTCCTCACGATCGATTCCCCGATGACCTCCCAGGTCTTGTTCGATCGTGCTCTCTATCCGCTGGCCGAGACGGCGTTCGTGACCGTCGTGGACCGCGACGAGAATCGCCATCCCGGTGTTCGGGATACCATTACGGTGACGGTGACGAACACGAACACGGGGGAGACGGAAGAGCGTCTTCTGCGGGAAACCTCGAGCACGTCGTTCACGTTCGTCGATGACACGGGTCTCTTCCTCTCCTCACTTCTCTCCGATTCTCTCTCGGGCGACGGCCGGCTTTACGTCATGATCGGGAACACGATCCGCGTGGACTATCAAGACCCGAACACACCGGCCGATGCGCCGTTCTCCACGGCCTTGATCGACACGATCCCGCCGTCCGCGGGGATGATCACCCTGGTCGATTCCGCGTGAAATCCGCCCGGAACCTATCGGGCGGGGGACAGCGTCTTTGCGGTTCTCGTCGACACCGATCGAAATCGGAACCCGCTGCTCGTTGAGACGGTCAACGCCGTTCTCGTCACGGTCCGATCAGGCGACACCGAAGTGGTCACGTTGACCGAGGATGGGCTTTCTTCCCCGCGGTTCGTCTCGAAGGGGATCTTCCTCAGCGATACGCGGGGGTCCGGGCCGGGAGACGGGATATTGACGGCCGGATTCGGCGACTCGATCGTGGCGCGATACGACACGGATGCCTCGCTCGATACGGTCTTTGTGTCGGAAGTTCCCTCGACGGGAACGATTGCGATCGCGACGCCGTTGACCGCCCCCGACTCCGTGCTGGTCGTGACCGTCGTCGATTCCGATATGAATCGCGCGCCGTTCGTCGGCGATACGCTCAACGTGATACTCACGAGCCTGCTCGGGGCCGATACCGAGACGGTCGTTTTGACGGAGACGGCCGACAGTTCGGGACAATTCACCTTCGCCGGGATCGCCGTCTCCGATACGCGCGGCGGAACGGCGGAGGACGGGATTCTTCTGATCGGGATCGGCGATACCGTTCGGGCGCTCTACGCCGATCCGTACGGCGTGGCGGATTCGGCGGAGACGAGCGTGCCGACGGTGCGCCGCGCGACGCCGTCGCTTTTGCTTCTCAATCAGGCGACCTACACGCCGTCCGAGACCGTCTCGATTACGCTCTCCGATCCCGACCGGAACCGTCGCCCGCGCCTCGCCGAAACCGTGACCGTGATTCTCCGGGACCCCACGACCACCGACAGCGAGACGGTGCTTTTGACGGAGACAGGGGAGACGAGCGGCATCTTCACGGGGCTTTTGCCGCTGATAAAGGTCGGCCTTCCGACAAACGGGGATGGGAACCTTCTCGTGCAGGTCGGAGACGAAATTCGAGCGGAGTACACCGATGCGTATGACGGTTCGGAAACCGCTCTGGACACCGCGACGATCGTGCCCGATCCCACGCCGAGCGCGATCAGTCTGAATGCGGAGACTTACGTCGTGGCGGATCGGCTCGTCATCACCGTGATCGATCTCGATCAGAATCTTCTGGCGTTGGCGGTCGAGACGGTCGCCGTGACCGTCTTCGTTCCGGGGACGGGGGATACCGAGACGGTCGTTTTGACCGAGACGGCGGCGGCGACGGGAGGATTCACGAATGCGGCCGGCTTGCGGCTTTCCGATACGCGTGGTGCCAACCTTGAAGACGGGATTCTGATGATCGGCGCCGGCGATACCTTCTCGGTGACCTATCGCGATCCGGACGCTCCCTCCGACAGCGCCACGGTCGCCGGTACCTTCGTGATGACGTTCTCCACGTCCGCGCTCTCCTTCGAAAAGGCGATCTATGCTCCGGGAGATTCCGTCGTGGCGGTCCTGACCGATCCCAACGCGAACGTCGATCCGCGCTCCCCGGATACCGTGAGCGTTACGATCATCGACGCAGCGCGCGGGGATACCGAGACGGTGGAGTTGACCGAGACGACCGACACCTCGGGCGTTTTCCGCAATGTCGTCGGGTTGTCGTTCGAGGTGAGCGATACGCCGGGGGTTGAGGACGGAGTGATTCAGGCTCGGTTGGGCGAGACGCTGACGGTTACCTATCGAGATCTCTTCGACGCGGCCGATCTCGCGCTCGATACCGCCGTGCTCGAACTCTCCTCGCCCATCGCGCTCCTCCACGTCGACGCGACGCCCTTTACCGATACGACGCTCTTCCTCGTCACCTTCCTCGATCGCTTCGGCGACACGATCCCCGACCTCGAACTTCTCGTGCCCGTCCGCCTGCTCTCGTTCACCGGCGGCACGGGCGACTTCACCAGCCGCTCGGAGACGATCGTGAGCGGATTCGCCCGCTTCGTTTACAACAAGGTCGAGGATGCCGAATTGCGGATGGTCTTCGAGGTCTCGGCGGAGACCTTCGTGGCCGGAGTGATTCTCTCAACGGGAGCCGACAGCCGCCTCCTTGTTGCGAATCAACCGGAGAATGGAACGATCGGGATGCTGATCGCTCCCGCCTCCCTCTTCCCCGATACCGCCAAGATCACGGTGGAGAACTTTAACGCCCTCAGCGACACGCCGGCCTTGCCGCCGCTGATTGCGATCGCCAACAACGAACTCGGAGACGTCCGCAACCTCACGTCCCTTTCCACGGCGACCAACGAGCAGGTGCGTTCCGAACACCAGTTCCTCGTCAGAATCGGCGGCCAAGAGCAGCATTCCTTGAAGAGGAGCATCGAGGTTCGGATCACTTATCCCGATGCCGATCAGGACGGAATCGTCGACGGAACGAAGATTCGCGAACAAAATTTGCAAATCTATCGACTCGACGAGGACCTCGGGCGATGGAACGTCGAACCTGGGAGTGTGGTCGATCCGGTGAACAACTGGGTCACGGTCGAGGTGGACCATCTGACGATCTTCTCGATCGCGGGAGGAGCGGCTGTCAATGACCTGAACTCCGTTACCGTCTATCCGAACCCGTTCGAGCCGAACAGTGCAGCGGGGCACCAGTATGTCACTTTCGCCAATCTGCCCTCCGGAACGCGGGTGAGGATTTACACGGGAGACGGAAGGTTGGTGGACGAGGCGTTCGTGGCGGCGGGCGCCAACACCGTGCGATGGGACGGACGGAACGCCGCCGGTCGCGCCGTCGCTTCGGGCGTGTACGTCTATGTATTGGAGAACGGCGCCGAACGACGCGTCGGGAAACTGGTGGTGATCCGATGAGAAGCCGCTTCCGGCGGTCCGGTCCGGGCCTGTTTCTCTTCCTTTCCCTAGCGCTCCTCGCGGTTGCGCCGGTCGGAGCGACCCCGGCGAGCCGAGCCGGAACCAGCGCCGCCCCGATCCTTCGTGACGCCATTACCGCCCGTACGGCCGCGCTGGCCGATCTCTCGGCGGCGACGGGCGGCGGAGTCGAATCGCTCTGGACGAATCCGGCCGGGCTGGCGGATTTGAGACGGCGCGAGATTTCGCTCTCCCGCGTCCAGTCCTTCGCCGACATCGCCGTGAACTTGATCGGTTTCGCTCAACCCGTCGCCGATCGGATCATCCTCGGTATCGCTTACACCAACGTCGATTACGGCTCGATCGACAAGACCGACGCGACCGGACGCACCCTCGGAAAGATTCAGACCGGCGATGATCTCGCCGCAGTCACAGCCGGCCTGCGATTGACCGAGCGGCTTCGGATCGGCGTGACGGGGAAGTATCTCAACGAACGTCTCGATCGCTTCACGGATCAGACCTTCAGTGCCGATCTCGGAGTACTCTGGGAGAACGAGGACCGATCGCTGGCGATTGGCCTGAGCGGGTCCAATCTCTTCGGCAAGTTACGGTTTGTGCGCGAGACGTTCGCGTTGCCGCGAACCTTCCGCGCAGGCGTCGGCAAGCGGTTCTGGAACGGACGGCTCTTCGTCGGAGCGGATGCCGCCAAATCCAACGACGCGGATTGGGAGTTCACGGGAGGGATCGAGGCGGCGTTGACGAGAATGCTGACGTTCCGCGCGGGGGTTTCGGGGCCGCGCGCGGGGAAGGTTCATACCGCCGTCGGCGTCGGCTTCCATCTCGACAAGATGCGAATCGATTACGCCTTCGTGCCCGCGCAACGCGGCCTCGACGCCCAGCACCGCGCCTCGATCTGGATGGCCTTCGGGCCCGAGCGGAAGGAGCCGAAGTGGGGAGGGGAGAAGAAGCGAACGGTTCGTGGGAAGGGAAAGGGGCAGGAGAAAGGGAAAGCGGAGCCGGCGAAGAGAACGAAGCGGGAGCAGAGGAAAGTAGCGAAGAAGGAAACGCGGAAGGCACCGCGGAGGGAAGCGCCGCGGATGCGGGAAGCGCGGAAAGAAGAAGTGCGGGAAAAGCGGACGGAGGTAGCGCGGCAACGATCGCGGCAGCATCGACGTGATGAAACGAGGAAGAAGCCGGGGAGGAGGGAAGAGGTCGCCGGTTCCGAATCGGCCACTGTTGGGAAGAAGGCGGAGGAGGAGAAGCCGGCGGAGAAAGAGAACTCAAGCGAACGGGCCGCCGAAAAGCAGGTTGGCCCTCCGATTTATGTCGAAGCTTTCCGGCAGAGGTCGGGTCCGAAGCGTTACTCCTGGATCGGCAAATACGTGAAGGAGATTTTGGCGCGAGGGTTTCGAGACGAAGGGAGGGACGTCGTCGAGAAGCCGAGCGAGGCGAAGGAGAGTGTGACGGGGGAGTACTGGATTCGAGACGGCGAGGTGGTGATACGCGGGACGGTGCGGCGAGGGTGGCGGGATATCAACGAGGCGGAAAAACGAGCGCCGTTGGAAAATCTCGAACGCAACCAATCTTTCTGGAGTCAATTAGGAAAATCGTTTTTGAAGGGCGTGAAGAGGTAAGCGTAATTCCCCGGGGACCGCGGGCATCTTGCCGGCAGAAGCGAGGCGCAGGTTCTCCAACCTGCGGGGCGGATGAACCGAGCCCCGCGTTGTCATTCCGAGGAGGGCGAAGCCCGACGAGGAATCCCCCAGGAGTGGCGACCAGCGAACCGGGCAATGAACACTCTCCCGGGACCGCAGGCATCCTGCCTGCAGGAAGGGAAGCGCCATGGAGGCACGGCATGGAGCGCAGGCTCTCTAGCCTGGTAGCGCAGGCATCTTGCCTGCAGGAAGACCCGCGAGGAGCGCGATCCCTGGGAACGCCGCCATCTTGTCGGCAGAAGCGAGGCGCAGGTTCTCCAACCTGCGGGCGGATGAACCAAGCCCCGCGTTGTCATTTTGCTGACGAACCTCTTATTTTACCTGGAGAGAAACCCCATTATTTCCTCGGCCAGCCGCAAGGCGAAATCCGCATCCTCGCGCGTGTAATTCTGGTGCGGCGTTCCCTCCGGGAGGCCATTGGGATACCGAGTCGGGATATAGAAACGATCGAGTTTCTTCAACACCGACATTTTCTCCTCGAGAAGCGGGAGATAGCCGACTGGTCATCTTTGCCAAGAACTCGGCGCTGTGTCCCCATACATCCCGCTCTCCCTGCAAAAAGAGAAACGCCTTCAGGGCCTTCTCGACAGCCTGTTGGCAGAGAAAGCAGGTTTGACTATAGAATCCCCCCTGGAGGTTCCACCGGGCCGCTTCCAAGTCTTCCTGAGCCGTTTGGAACCACCGCTGGTATAACCTGCGGTTCTCACTCATAGCAGCCTCTCTCCTTCTTCGAGGATCACCCGCGCCAGCGGAACTCGCATCCGCCGCATCGCCTCCATTTCCTCCGGAGTGTAAACGAGGACCTCGAGCGGGAAGGAAGAATTCAAAAGCCTCGAAACCTCCTCGATCCTGTCGAGAAAACGTCGCTTCGTTCGCTTGATGATACAAAGATCGATATCGGAGTGGGCGTTGACATCGCCGTGAGCAAAGGAGCCGAAGAGGTAGACGCGTTCCGGGCGATAACGGCGCAGAGCCTCGATGAGCCGTGGTTTTTCAGCAAGAAACCTGGCTCTGATGTCCTCTTTCAACGTCACATTGCGAGATTATCCCCTTGGTCGTCTTGGTTCAACTGGAAGTCTCGAGGATCCGCCTTCTCCTGTGGTTCAAGCACACCAGAATCCGCACGCTTTGAACCTCCCAGCGCGAACATATCTCTCCGCTGCCGACACGATCCGGCAAAAGGTCCCCATTTTCGCCATGCACCCTTTGTTAATTGACAGAGAGTATATTCGCCAGAAGAATGATGACTATATTTACGGATTCTTCCCTCTCCGATGCGGTCGATTCTTTTGCTCGGGCTCCGGGGCGTTGGGAAGTCCACTTGGTTCCGGCGCCGCTTTCATTCCGAGCGATCCCTTTCGACCTACGCTGAGACTTACCTGCAGGAGGAGATACGAAACGAGGCCCTCGTTCGAAACATAGGTTCGTTCATCTGATTTTTTGGAGATTGCCGTGCGGCAAAACGCTCAGGCCACCAACATCGCGCCCATCGCCCGGGTCAGCCGGACGGCGCGCTCTACGGTTCTCAACTTTGTTCAGATTTGTGCCGATAGAGGATAAAGAAGAGAGCGGGGAAGCGCGGAAGAAGGAACGCACGCGCTTCCCCGGGAGGAAGGTTATGAGCGAGAAAGCGATCCGATCCGGTGAGACGGCGGGGATCATCGCGTCCTCTTCGCTGGAGGAATTCTTTCATGAGGCGGTCCGAGGCGCGATGAAGCGAAACGGTATCGAAGCCTCGGAGGATGCGGAGCATTACCTTGTTCTACTTTTGCGCCGTTTGGCGACGGAGAAACGTTTCTTTGGAAAGCGGCGATCCTCCGGGGCGGCGTCGTTTCCGGATACGGTGGCCGAAGCGTGGCTGGAGGCGAAGACGGCGGAGCCAACGCGGCGCGAGGAATTGATCCGGTGGGTCGGGGACTATTCGCTTTTGTTGGTGGGGTGTTTTCCCGAGCAATTGGCGCGCCGTCCCGTTCGACCCGATTACTACATTCACTTCGGCCGAAAGGCGTATCACACCCTCTCCGCGATGGGCCGTCCGGGGGCGGGGCGGAAGATCTTCAGGGAGTTATCGGAGGGGTTCGAGCGTTTCTCCGAGGTGCTTTCAACGGTCGTGGAGAGGATGAAGTCGGCCGGAAAGAAGCGGCTCGACGACGCCGTGTTGCGATGGTTCCTGACCGGTTCTCGGGCTTCCCGCGCAACGCTTTTCCGCTTCGGTCGAATTCCCATTATTGCCTCACCGCGTCTTCTTCAATAAAATCATCCGAACGTCCTTACAGGATAAAAAAGAGAGGAGACGGGGAGGCGCGCAATGCTCGGTGATTGGTTTCGTTTGGGTTGGGAGATCGTGACTTTCAAGGAAGGCGTGATCGAGCGGGCGGCGGCGGACGAGTCGAACACGGTCGGAGCGGTCGTGATGGTTCTTCTGGGCGGAGTCGCCAGTGCTGTGGGAACGCTCAATCCCATCGGACTCGTTGTCGGGCCGGTCTTCGGCGTCCTGGGACTTTTCATTGGAACCGGTATCTTGTGGGGCGTGGCGCGTCTCTTCGGAGGAACCGCGGACTATATCGGACACCTTCGCGCGGTGGGGCTGGCGAACATTCTCAATCTGGCGACCGTCGTGCCGTTCCTGGGACCGATCCTCGCCGTTCCGGCCGTTTTGTGGAGCCTCGCGGTCAACGTGATCATCGTCGAGCGCCTCCATCGGCTCAGCCGCGGCCAGGCCATCGCTGTCGTTCTACTGCCGGTCTTTGTGTGTTGTCTCGGGGTGCTGGTTCTGGGCGTCGCGGCGGCGGTAATGATTCCCGGACTTATGCAGGCGATGCACGCAAAAGGAATGACCGTGTAGAAGACACCGATCACGGCGGAAGGGCGGGCGCTCTGACTCCGCGGTTTCGCAGGAGATTCCTACGAGGATTGGATACGAAGTTTCCGCTTGAGGCGGAGGGTTTCAGCCTGCGCGGTCTTGAGCGCCTCGCGGTCGAGGCCAACGCTTTCGAGGAGCCGGCCGCGGCTTCCCGCGATCTTCCCCAAGGTTTCCAGGCGTGAAATAAGAGACTCCGCCATCTTGGCGTGCTGTTCCGTAAGTTGGCGCGAGTCCGCCAGGTCCGTGAATTTCTGGACGGCCTGGACCATCTTACCGACAGCTCCCGAGCGAATCTCGACGGCTGCGTCCAGAACCGCCGAGCCGTCCGGTCCGATCAGAAACGCGGCTTCGTCCAACAATGCCATCATTCGCGTGTAAAACGCCCCCTTCTCGATCCTTCTGTCGTAATCCGTGCCCGCCGGAATTTCCTTGGCACCCCTTTCCTCCTCTTCCGGTTCTTCTTCGGTCCCGAAGAGCCAACCGTTGACGAGTTTCTTCTTCTTTCCTTCCTTGACATAGATTCGCAGTTGGTGGTTCTCGTCGGGTTCGTAGATCGGATTCCGGGTTTCCTTCTTCAGTATCTCTTCATTCTCGCGCCACGAGGCGAGGAGTTCCTTGGGGGGGACGGAGCCGGGGAGATCGGCGAGGAGTTTGAGCAGGAGCGTTTCGTCGGCGCCCGCAACCGATTTGTAGATGCTTCGGAGATATTCCTGAAAGAAGAGGATGGCCGAGGCGCGGACCGGATCCTTGAGAAGCAGTCCGAGACGGCCGCCGGTTCCGGTTCCGGGAATCCGACAACGGGAGGCGAGGAACGCGAAGTTTTCAGGAAGAATCTGATGGATGAACTGTGTCTTCTTGTCCTGATTGAGGGTTCCGTCGGGGTCGATCCTTCCCGTCATGTGCCCTTGAAGGGCTCCGGCGCCCTGGGCCAGGACATAGGTTTCCCAGTCCACGCGGTTCTTGGGGAGAGGTTTGAGCGTGAAATCCTCCTGTGAGGCGCCTCCCGCCTCGAATTCGTTCTCCATTCCATACGCGTACCACACGATCCGGCTCGAGAGTCCCTTGACGTTCTTGCGGACCGCAGTCGCGAAAGAGCCCAGCGGCTGGATGATCTCCGCGTCCTTCACGCCGCGCCTCCTGCTAATTTCCCCTCGCTCGCGGTGACCTTCAAGCGCGGATGTTCCTGCGTGACCGGTCGCTCCATCCCGCAGGAGGCCAGAATGACGCCGCGATGAACCGTGCCCGAGACGGTGAGGGTCCCAGGCACGGCGGTATCCGGTTTCGCGAGCATAATGCGGACATCCGCCGCGGCGGCCAGGATCGTCGAAAGCAACGAAAACTCTTCCCGTTCGAGCCGATCCATCTCGACGACCATCTCGCGATCCATGATCTTTCCGCTCCGCTTCGCTTCCTGGAGCGGATGGAGGCGTTCTCTCACGATGATGAGCCGGTTACGAGCCTTTTGAAAGTCCATCTCCCATTTTCGTCCCATCAGGCGTGCGCGAGGTGAGATTCCGATCTCGACCACGGTGCGGGTTTCGGAATCGGCTCCGAGGGTTCCGGCGAAGACCGAAGGGGCGGCGACGGATCCTCCGATAATCGCGCGTGCCACGGAAATTTTTCCGGCGGCGACCGCGCTGACCCGCACGAGGCTGTCCTGAACGAGAATATCGCCTCCGGAATAGAGGTGGGCATCCTGCGCCCGCCGAACAGTGATGTTACCGGGAGATTGGATCAGGGCTTTTCCGCTTCCGAAGACCCCCCCTTCGATCCGGACCCCTTTCCGGCCCTCGATGAAGGCCCCCTCGACGGAGCCGCGGACGACAACCTCTTCCGCCGCCTTGACGCGGAAGTCGGAAAGAACGTTGCCGCCGACGATAACCGTCCCAACGAAGTCGATGTTTCCCGTCTCGGGCCCGACGTCTCCGAGGATGTTGAGAACCTGATCGACGGAGACGACGCCGTCGCGGTCGATCTTGACGGCTCCATCGACGTCGGCGATGAGATGGCGGCCGTCCTCGGAGATCGAGACGTTCCGCCCGGGCTTGAGTTTCGCCGGCACCGGCTCGGCACACGGCAATACGTCACCCCGGAGGTTCCGGCCGGTTCGCCCGGGGACGGGATCGACGAGGGTGGCGAGTTGGAATCCGGCCGTGACATTTTGAACGTAACCGAGCTCCTTGAAGTCCGCGGAACCGTTCTTGCGAATCGTGACCTTCGGTTTCTGAGATGTGGAAAAATGGTATTCGACTCGGCCATGCACGGGTTTGACGGCCGGGGTTCCTCTGGCGACGACGACCCATTCCCCGCGCTTCTCGAGCGCTTCCTCGATGCTTTTTTGATCAATTCCATACACGACACCCCGCCCCGCCAGAGCGTTCAGCACGGCGGGAAGGCCGACGGCCGCGCCCGAGGCGATCTTCACCTCGGCCGTCATCGCATCTTCGCTGATGCGCAACTCGATTGGAGGTGTCCCGTCCCCCATAACGCCGAGATCATACTCGGAGCTTTGCCGCGGCGAAAGCACCAAAAGGCTTTTTCTTTTCCGCAGGGAAGGAGCCATTCCTCGGAAAAAAAGGAAGTCCCAACAGCGGGGGAACGGCGTTGTGAACCCGCGGGCTCCTTCGTCAATTCACGTGGTTTGGGTTTGTCCTGGAGTCTCCGTTTCGTACAATAGTTTCGGCGTCGGGATGATGACGGCGGAGACGAAGTTCTTGAGGACGGCCGGAGGAACACCGAATGAAGAAACTTCCGATCGGGATACAGGATTTTCCGCATATTCGGCAGGAGGGTTACATCTACGTCGATAAGACATCTTACCTCTATCGGCTGATTACGGAGGGAAAGGTTTATTTCCTGTCTCGACCGCGGCGATTCGGGAAATCGCTGTTGGTCTCAACCCTGGAGCAGATTTTCAGGGGGAATCAGGCGTTGTTCGAGGGGCTGTACATCCACGACAAGATCGAGTGGAAGGAACACCCGGTGATCAAGCTGGATATGACGCAGATGGCATACCGGAGACCGGAGGAGCTGGAAACGGCGCTGGTCGAGTGTCTCCAGGCGATCGGCCGGGAATACGGGGTTGCGATCAACGGGCGCCTGCCGAAAGACGCCTTCGCGAATCTGGTGACGGCGCTCTCGCCGCGCGGCAAGGTGGCGTTGTTGATCGACGAATACGACAAGCCGATCATCGGCGCTCTGCCCGACACCGTCGCCTGCGCGGCGTACCGGGATCTGCTGAAGGACTTTTATGGCGTGATCAAGGGATTGGATGCGCATCTGAAATTCGTGTTCTTGACCGGTGTGAGCAAGTTCTCGCGGACGAGCATCTTTTCCGATCTGAATAACCTGTATGATCTCACGATGGACCGGGAATTCTCCGCCGTGTTGGGGTATACGCAGGTCGAACTGGAATCGTATTTTGCCGAACACATCGACGCCGTCAGCACGGAAATGGATGTTACCCCGGTCGCCCTGAAGGAAAAGATGGAACATTGGTACAACGGGTATCGATTCTCGATCCAAGACGAGCGGGTGTACAATCCGTTTTCGATGCTGAGTTTTTTCCGGCAGAGGGAATTCCGCAATTACTGGTTCGCCACGGGCACGCCGACGTTTCTGATCAAACTGATGCGGGAGCGGAATTTCGATCTTTCGGACCTGGAGCACCTGGTGGCGCGGGAATCGACGTTGGGAAAATACGAGGTGGAGAAGATGCAGCTGATCCCGCTGCTCTTCCAGACCGGGTACCTCACGATCGACGCGGTCGAGCGGGACGAGGAGGCCGAGGAGGTCCTGTATCACCTGCGGTATCCGAACCGGGAAGTGGAACGCTCGATGCTCGATTATTTCGTGGCGGAGTACATGGGCGTGGAGAACGGCGACCAGGAATTGCGGCTGAGGGAGTTGCGGGCGCTGTTGAAGAGCGGCTCGGTCGCGGAGTTCCTCGAGGCGGTCCAGGGGATTCTCGCGGGAATCCCGCACACGCTGGTGCTTGCTCACGAGAACTACTACAGCAGCATCATCTACACGATCCTGAAGATG
>RFFU01000142.1 GCA_003697085.1 Candidatus Hydrogenedentota bacterium | reverse complement strand
GTCTGGAGCACCTCGACGGCCTCGCAAAACCCCCGTTCCTCCGGAAGAATCTCGCGCGGTTCTTGTCGGCGACAGCGGCGCCGGATACGTTCGACTGCGAGGACGAAGTCCGCCTGCATCAACCCACCCTCTCCGCGTTTGATCGCGCGCTCCTTCCCCGCCGACTCGGCCACGACCCGATTCCATATCCGCCTTCCTTCCTCGAAAAACCGCTCGTCCGGTTCCGGCTCGAATAAAAATTCCCCGATGACCTCGTCGATTCTCTCACGTTCAGCCCCGGGCCCGGAGACGCAGCGCGCCCGCGTCCACGCGATTCGTTCCCACACCTCCGCCTCGGAATGAAAATACCGTCGCAGGCGATCTTCCGAAATGACCAACGGGCTGGTGCGCCCCATCGGGCGAAGCCTCGCGTCCACGCGAAAGCCGATCTCACTCAATTCCTGAAGAAAAGCTTGTGCGGCGCGCACCGCTTTCTCTCCGCCTTCTCCCACGAAAACGAGGTCGAGGTCGGAGGAGAAGCAGAGTGTTCGGCCGCCGTACCGCCCCAACGCAATCACGACAAGATTTGTTTCCGGAAGCACGGTATCGACGACCCGTGTCCACTCGCGTCCGAGTTCCGCGACGGACGCCAATCCCAGAAGGAACCGTGTTCCGATCCGGAGTGTCTCCTCGAATTTCAAGGCTCGGGCCGCCTTTCCCCTTGTGGCGGCACCGCGAAGGAAATCGCGGAAGCGCGCCGTTAATTCCTCGCTCGTGCGCCCTCCCTTCACTCCGCCGGGAGAAAGCAGAAACTCGATCGTGTCCGGCCTCCGCGCAACGACATCGGTAAGCAAATCCGACAGCGATGCGATGTTGACGAGAAGTTCCGCGACCGGAGGATGGGAAGCGAGAATCTCATAGAGCATCCCCTTCGATCCGTAGGCCTCGATCATCCGACCGAACCTCCGCAACGCGGCATCCGGCTCGGGAAACGAGACGAGAAGCGGGAGCCAGTGGGGGGCCGATCGGATGAAGAGGCGGCGTGTCGAGGAGGTTGGAGGATCCGCGAAACTGCCCGAGGACAGTTTCAGCAATTCCCGCGCGGAATTCGGATGAAAGCCCAATTCCCTCGCGGCGGCCGCCATCGCTTCCTCGTCCGAGGGATCCTCGAGAAGCGCAATCAACTCCCGCTCGACAGGCGTCACCGCGAGGTCTCGTGCACTCCGGAAACGCCGCTCGTAGATCCGATGCGTCTCCGTCATCCGCCCCCGGTACTCCCTCCACAATTCCTCGCCGCTCGCGAAGCCGAGATTCCGCGCCAGGATGTTCATCTCCTCGACCTCCCGCATCAACTGATGCACCTGGCGCCCATCGAGAATCTGAAGTCGGTGTTCCAAGCGTCTGAGGAAGAGATAATTCCGTTCCAGCGTCTCCGCAAGTTCCGGAGCGAGATAACGATTCTCCACGAGCCGCCGCAAGGCCTCCAACGTATTCGGACTTCGGATCGCCGGAGCCCTTCCTCCCGCGGCTAGTTGCACCAGTTGCACGATAAATTCGATCTCGCGGATTCCCCCGGGAGAGAGTTTCACATGCCGCTCGCCGTATCGCCGCGCCTCCGCCTCCATCCGCTCCCGAATCCCTTCAATTTCGAACACCGCTTCTCGATCGAGGTAACGCCGGAAAACGAAGGGTTCGAGACGCTTGAGAAAATCTTCGCCGAGAGAGCGATCACCTGCGACGGGACGTGCCTTTAGGAATGCCTGTCTCTCCCACGCCGCCCCGCGCTTCTCGTAATACTTCAGCATCGATTCGAGACTCCTCACCAAGGGCCCCGTCTTCCCCTCCGGTCGGAGCCGCATATCCACGCGATAGGCGAAAGGACTCTCCGTCTTGCTGGAAAGAACCTCGATGAGTCGCTTCGCCAGCCGCGTGTACCACTCGCCATTCGAGAGGCGCCCGCGGGTGCCTCCCGAACTCATTCCCTCCGTCTCGTACACAAAGACCAAATCGATATCGGAATTGAAGTTCAATTCGGATCCACCCAATTTCCCCAGGCCGAGAACACAGAACCCGCCCGCGACGAACGAATCGGCCCCTTTTCCGCTCTTCGCCGCGTCGCCCTCTTTCCCCGGAAGACCGTAACGGCCCTGCAACTCTCTCCAGGCGAGAGACCCCGCCCGCTCGAGCAGTTCCTCGGCGAGGAGAGAAAGCCAACGCATCGTCTCGACGAACGGCACGTCCTCGAGAATGTCGGCGCAGAGGACGGCCATCCAACCGGCGGCGAGGCGTTCGCGGATCGCGGCGATGGAATCGGACGAGGCGGGCGGATACGCCGAGGCCTTCTCGAAGTTCGTCACGGGTTCCCGAACGAACCTCCAGACCGCGGGATGTCGACGCAGAATCTCGACAGCGAAACGCGAGGACTCCACGATTCGCACGAAACGACGCAACCCTCTTTCCTCCAGAATCGGAAGAGGATCACCGGTTGCCAGGAGCCGGTCGAGCGCGCCGCGAACCCGAGCCGGCGCCACGCTCTCCCGGATCAACCGATCGTAACCCTCTCGCCGCTCCCGTACCTCGGCCGTCTTCGGCTCCTCACTTGAGTCGAGCTTCCTCATCTCGAAATGTATTCTATCACCATTATTGTCGTTCCCGAACATTCAACACCGTTTAAAGGACTGGCTCCGCTTCGCTCGAAAGTTTCACACCCGCTTATCAGGAATCAGGCGGGACATTAGGGGGAAATGAATTGTGCGGAGTCCCTATCCCCTGTCCTTACCGAGATGAAACCCTATCAAGCAGCCGAGGTTGGCGCGGAATCAGGACTCGTCAAGACTCGAAAAGAAATTTTCGACAGGCCGTCGAGACCCTTCTTCCTTTCCGACGCGTCATTCATGGTCTTTCCTCTCATGTTCTCTTTTCTTTTTTCTTTGCTCCTCGTGATGCCGTTTTTCCGCCTTTTCTCTCTTCTCTCCGTGCTCTTCCTTCCCCTTCTTCAATTCGTGCCCGCGCTCGTCTCGAAAGGCCCTCTCGAAATGTCGCCGCGCGCGCCCACCGCCTCCGCCTTCCCAACGTCGTTCTTCTCCTCGCCACCCGCGATGGAACCCGCGATCACGTCGACCGAACCGCCCCCGCCTTCCGAACGCGCGCCTTCGGCCCTCGCGGCCCTCTTCACCCGGCATGCGCCGGAATCGCCGCCGCCCCCAAAACTCCC
>RFFU01000141.1 GCA_003697085.1 Candidatus Hydrogenedentota bacterium | reverse complement strand
GCTCAGAGCCGCCGCGGCGACGGACAGCGTGATTCGAAGACGGTAGGAGAAGGAAACAAGCAGGGGAAGAGCGGACAGAGACGGGGGGGGTGAGGCCGAATGGCGGACTCTGATCGAAATCAGATTTAGAACCTTTCCGGTTTTGAACTTCGCGGAGGACGGGCGAAAAACCGTAAGAGAAATCTCCAACGGAGGAGCAGTTCCGGCGAATTTTCAATCACGGTCAAGACCGTGGAAGGATCGAAGCCCGAACGATTATGGTCTTTCGGGAAAGCCGCGATTCTATCGAGGAACGGGAAGAGAATTTCGCGGGACGAAACGGGGGAATCGATTTTGGAAGAGAGACGATGGAATTCGGAAAGCGCGTGCGACCGGAGTTCCTTGGGAGACACGACGGCGGCGAGGCGCTTTCGAGCGGCGGAATCGAGGTCTCGTGTCGAGAAGCGGTAATCGGCTTCCGGACAACTCCCACCGATTTCAAAGGCGACGGCGGGGGTGTGTTGAGGGGTGTGAGCGGAGAGGTCGTTCGGGGAGTGCACCACGACGATCGCAGCGGGCGAGGTCAGCCAAGACAAGCCACGGGCCTCGAAATAGCGTGTCAGAGGATCGGGAAAATGCGCGTTGAAGGATTCGTGGCGTGGTTCATCGAAGATCGCTTGAAGGACGCGAAAGGCCTCTCGCCGATATCCTGAATCGCGGGGGATCGAGAAGAAATCAAGGCTTTCTTGGAAGGCAAGACCAAGCAGGAGGAGAAAAGCTGAGCGTGTCGGAGCCGAGGTACAGAGAGTGAGCGCGAAGTGTTCGATGGATCGGAGGGCGAGGGAGAGATCGAAGAAAGGATGATCGGTCATCCCACCGAGGGCTTCGAAAACCTTCTCGGCGGTCGTGGAATCGGCGGGAGCGTGCTGGAGGAAGGAGGCCAGACTTACCGCGAGGGGGTCGTTCGGAGAAGCGCCGTTTCCGCGCGGCATCGAAGACCAGTTTCGCCGCGGGTTCAGATGCCACCGAAGGAATGAACGCCGCGGCCCAGGAAGGCGAAAAGGAGGCGCAGGAAGATGAGAAGAGGGGAGAGCGCCATTCCCAAAAGGAGAACGGGCCGCCGGGTCCAGCCGGAACGAAAGCCGGCAGTGGCGACGATGCAGGCGAAAACCCAGATTCCGACGGCCGTTTCGATGTTGGGATCGTGGTGAAGAGTTTGCACGGGGATCGTATCGAGAAGACCGAAAGCGGCTATGGCGACGGCGAAGGGAAGAAGGAGGATTCCGGCGACAAGACCGCGAACAAGAATCTTCTCGGAACGTTTGACCGGCGGAAGGGAATCGGTGAAGGAATCAAGACGATGTTCCAGAAGGGCGCGATTTTGAAGATAAAGGAGCGTGGCAGCCAACCCGGCCGTCAAGAACGAGGCATAACCGGCGAATCCGGCGGCGGCGTGGATCGCAAGGAGAACTTTCTGGAGGGTTGAATGGATCCGCGGGGGGGTTGTAACGAAAGAAGCAGGGAGCAGAGCCGCCAAACCCAGGATGACGGCCGCAAAGAAAGCGATGTATTCCCCCAGAAGTACCGCGTTGAGGCGCCGCAGAAAGATCAGACCGAGGATCGTCCAAGCGATGATGAGGCCGTTGAGGGAACCGCGGGCTGTGAGGAAGGGGGAGTGCTTCGCGTGGGTTTCGATAAAAAGGATTCCGAACTGGAGAAGAAGGCCGAGGCCGAGGAGCGTGGTTGCTTCCCGGGGGGAGCGTCCGGATTCCCTCATTGGGGAAAGGGTTTCGTCGAACGCATCGGTGTCCGTCCTCCCTGTGGTTCGGAAACGGTGGAAGAGAATGGTGGAGAAGAGATAAAGCAGGGCCGCGGCAAGGAAAGAGAGACGTTCCACGATGTTCTCCCTCAGATGTCCCGGTTCACACCGACGAGAGTCGGTTCCTTATCGAGAAGTTTTGAGATTTCTCCGCGGTTCGGCGCGATGACGCCTGCATCCGTGACCAAGGCCGTGATCAAATCGGCCGGGGTCACGTCGAAGGCGGGATTGTAAACCTTTGTGTCGGGAGAAGCGAAACGGGTCCCGCGCGGAGCACGGACCTCTTCCGGATCCCGTTCCTCGATCGGAATGGCGCTGCCGTCGGCGGCGGTGCGGTCGAAGGTGGAGAGCGGAGCCGCCACGTAGAAAGGGATTCCGTGATAGTTGGCTAAAACGGCCAGACCGTAAGTTCCGATCTTGTTGGCCGTGTCACCGTTGAGCGCGATACGGTCCGCTCCGACGATCACGGAGGTCACCCCGAAATCCCGCATAACCGCGGCGGCCATATTATCCGTGATAAGCGTCACATCGATTCCTGCGCGGTCCAGTTCCCAGGCTGTGATCCGCGCGCCCTGGAGAAGAGGACGCGTCTCGTCGGCGAAGACGCGAAGCGATTTTCCCATTCGCTTTGCGGCGTAAAGTATGGAGAGCGCCGTTCCCTCGCCCGCCGTGGCGAGAGCACCCGCGTGACAATGGGTGAGTATGACGGCGGAGTCGGGGAGCAAGGCGGCTCCGGCTTCTCCGATGCGCCGGCATCGCTGCGCGTCTTCTTGTTCGATGAAGGATGCCTCCTCCACCAGGCGTTCGAGATCACCACCGTTTTTTTCGTAACAGCGTCTCATTCGTTCCAAGGCCCAGAAGAGATTGACGGCCGTCGGGCGGGACCGCGAAAGTACCGCGATCGCTTCCGGGACGGTTGCGGGATCGTTCTTCGCCGCAAGACAGACTCCATAGGCGGCCGCGACTCCGATCGCGGGAGCTCCGCGAACGACGAGGCGTTTGATGGCCCGCGCGACGTCTTCAGGTGTGCGGCACAGGAGACGCTGTTCCTCAAGCGGGAGCAAGGTTTGGTCGAGCAGTTCGAGCCCGTCGTCGGTCCACTGAAGCGTTTTAGGAATCATCGGAGGTAATCTAAACGAGAGGGGGGCGAGTTCAAGAGGAAAGGCTCGCCGACGCCAGCCCTCTTGGCGGAACGGGCCGAATTCCGCCCTGGCCCCCATGGAACGACGAACAATGAATACGGACGTCGTTTCGCGGGGGAGGAGTCCCAGGTTCGCGTGTTTCCTTCTATTCCCTCTATCGAAAACTCTTGACTTTCATGAAGGGGCGTTGACACTCTTGTCCCATCTGGAAGGAGCTCGGCAATGGCTGATTTGACGGGAACGCTTCCCGACGAGGTGCGGCACGTCCTGCCGAAGAAGGAGGACGGAACTCCGTGTCGGTTTATGATCGTGGGCGATTCGGAGTTTATGATAAACAACCTCAAGCGAATCATTACGGCCTTTGAGGGGGAGGTGATCGAGACGGCGCGGGACGGAGCGGATGCCGTGATGCGGTATCGAAATCTTGCCGCGAAACCGGACCTCGTCACGATGGACCTGACGATGCCCAATATGGGCGGGCTCGAGGCGATCAAGGCGATATTGCAGAAAGAACCGAATCAGAAGATCGTCGTCGTTTCCGCGCTGGGGCATAAGGATTCGGTTCGGGAGGCGATCGTTGCCGGGGCCAAACATTTTATCGTAAAACCTTTTCAGCGGGGGGCTGTCTATCAGGTGTTCCGGCAGGTCCTCGGGATCAAGTGAAGAGCGAATTTATCAACCCCTTTACCGAGGCGGCATTTTATGTTCTCTCCGAGGTTCTTGGTTCCAAACCGACACGAGGTTCGCTTGATCTTCGCGCCGATCCCCACGTCTCCCGAGGCGTGGCCTCGATCGTCGGCGTGACGGGCCAACTCAGGGGCCATGTCATTTACGATATGGAGAAGAAGACCGCCATCGAGATCGCTTCGGTTATGAACGGCGAGAAGATGTTCGGCGTCGACAACATCGTGCGTTCCACGATCAACGAATTGGCGAACATGGATAACGGGACAGGCCGCGATTCGACTTTCGAATGGCGGTTATCGCTGCGACCTCACCCCTCCCACCTTCGTCGTCGGCGAGTCATCGGAGGTTTACGCTCACAAGCAAGGGAATCATCTTATCGTTCCGTTCGAAACGAGCTGCGGAAAGGTCGTCCTTTCGATATCTCTCTCCGAAGCCGCGTAGGGCCGGATAAACCCTCTTCGTATGGACGAATGAAAAATCGCCTGTAAACTCGCCGTCGCGAGGAAGGCACTTTTTGTCATCACGCGTCCGCCGTTCCTACCGATGTCATACCGAACGAATGTGAGGAATCCCCCATGCGCGGTATCCCCCGCCATATTTGCCTAAATCGTGGAGCGCAGACTCTTTAGTCTGCGGTGGTGGTGCACGCACTCTCTTGCCCGCGGAGCCGCCTTGTTTATGCTCTTGGGAGATTTCCTCGTCGGGCTACGCCCTCCTCGGAATGACAGGGAGAGCGTCGCTCCGCGCCGTCTCG
>RFFU01000140.1 GCA_003697085.1 Candidatus Hydrogenedentota bacterium | reverse complement strand
CAGATATGGACGTAGGCGGCGTTGGGGTCGAGGTCGAGGGTATCGAGCGGAGGAATGCGCCGGAACTTTTCCTTTTCCGAGGAACCCGCGATGCGAAGGCGGGCGATCTTTTCGATCTCGATCGCCGCTTTTTTCGTCCAACTTCCCGTTTGAACGAGATCGACGGAGGCGCGGTCGGGAGCAAGATTCATAGGGATCATCGCGAATTGTGTGCTGGCGCCGCCTTGGAGGAAGAGAACGGCGTAGTCGTCACTGACGCCGAAGATTTCACGAAGATCGGCCTCGGTCGTCTCGATGATCTCGGAAAATTCGCTCGACCGGTGGCTCATCTCCATAACGGACATTCCGGAGCCCCGGTAATCGAGCATCTCGTCGCGGGCCTGTTCGAGGACGGGTTCCGGCATCGCCGCGGGTCCGGCACTGAAATTGTAAATCCGCTCTGACATTCCAACAACCTCCCGGGTCATATTTTTGAATGGGAGGAGTATACGACACCAGAGCGGACGGGAAAGAGGAAAGAATCGGGGAGGAGTGGGAGAATCGAGGCGTTTCTTATCGAGTTGGGTGCCGGGCCGGAGAGAGGGGAGGAGAGGTTGGTTTTGTTCTTTTCCGCCGTGTTTTATTGCTCGGTTGTTCCGCGGCAACGACGATGAAGCCGCGCCCTCCAAAAATTTTTTAAAAATGGTTGACATATAACAACAAAAGTCATATTTATAAAACTATTATTATAGAATTAAGACATCGCTCGATGTTCGGGAATCCTTGGCGAGGAATTTTGGAAGACATTCGCTTTGGTGGAAGAAAGGAGTGGGAAAGATGGAAGGAAGGGGAAGAAGAAGTAGAGGGATGTCGGGTGAGGCGCGGCGTTGTCCGGGAAAGGGAAGCGCGCGGTGCGACTTTCGGGGGGCGGGTTTTGTCTTGTTGGCCGCGGTGCTTTTGATGGTTGATGGGGCAGCCACGGTTTGGGCTTCCGAGGATGACGCCGGTCTCTGCCTGGGCAAGATTCGGTTTCACGGTTACGGCGAGTTCCATTACAACAGCCCTCGGGGAACGCGATTCCCCGACCGAACGCAGTCGGATCAAGCGGATGCTCATCGCTTTGTCCTGGAGATTTCGTATTCGTGGAATGACCGGTGGGAAGTGGAGGCGGAGGTGGATTTCGAACACGCTGCTACAGTGATGGAGTTGGAAGAACTCTATGTCGATTATTCCCCTTCGGCCGCGATCAATTTCCGAACAGGGGTTGTTTTGATGCCGGTGGGTCCGGTGAACGAACGCCATGAGCCAACCCGATTTTACAGCGTGGAGCGTCCGCAGATGGATGAAGTGATGATCCCAACGACCTGGCAGGAACTTGGGGCGGGCTTTTACGGGAGTTTGGAGACGCCGATACCGATTCGTTACCGGTCCTACATTGTGTCTGGATTGGACGCCTCGAATTTCGACGCAGCGGCTCCGATTCGCGCCGGGAGGGGGCATGCGGCCGAGGCGAATTCGTTTGGTGCGTCCTGGGTCGGCAGGATCGAAGTCGATCCTGTTTTGGGGCTTACGTTGGGCGGCTCCGTCTACGTCGGAAACGCGGCGGTTCAATCGGGAAATCGGGAGATTGGAGACGGAGACGTCACACTGTGGGAAGTGGACGGCAGGTGGCGGCGCGGATTCTTCGAACTTCAGGGACGCTACAGTGCGCTCGATATCGATAACGCCGCCTTTATTACGGCCAACAACGGCGGCAACAGCGATCCTGTTCCGGAACGAGCGGTTGCGGGACTTGTTGAGGGGGCATTGCATCTGGGAACGTGGTTCTTCCCGGATTCGGAAAAGGATCTCGTACCCTTCGTGCGCTGGGAAGATATCAACACGCAGGATAAAGTGCCCGCGGGAACAGTGGCGAAACCTCAGTTGGATCGTCAGATCCTCACGACGGGACTGGCGTTTTATCCCTTCGAGGACCTGGTCTTCAAGGCGGATTACGAGTCTTGGGACGACGCCGCCGGGCGTTCGGAAAATCGCTTCAACCTCGGCGTCGGGTTCGTGTATTGAGATCGAAGAGAACCGGACCACGGAGCACGCGGAAGGATAAAACCACGGAAGACACGGAATGCACGGAAGGGAAGGGGGGACCACGGAAGACACGGAAAAAGAAAAAGTCAAAAGGCAGAAGTCAAAAGGCAAAAGGAAGGGGGCAAGGGTAGGGGCAAGGACAAGAAGGGGCAGATCCTGGGAGCGCAGACATCCTGCCTGCAGGAGACCAGTTTGCATCTCGCCGCGGAGGTGGTGGAGTGCGGACACTCTTGTCTGCGCGCGGCCGCACGGTGAGGCATCGAAGACGGCTTGGAATATACGAAAGACGCCGATTCTTTTCCTCAGCGGAGGGAGAGCGGAGACATTTTTCCGCGAACGATTCCGTTCGCCGTCTCGCAGAAAGGAGAACCCGCCGTCTAATTCTCTCCTTTTGATTTCCTTTCCACGACACGTGCGTCCGTATACCAGCGGACGTGAAGGGTACGGGGGGAGAAGGGAGAACGGTAGAGCGGCGAGCGGGTGGGGGAAGAGCGAATGGCGGAGACGATCGCGAATTCCTCGGTATAGGAGCCCTTCGGGCCGTCGTGGAAGCGGTGGAAAACAAGGTGGGATTCGACCAGAAACGCGGCCAGGACCGCGGCCACGAGTGCCCGCGGCCGAGGCGTGGTCAAGAAGGCTGCGCATCCGAAGGCGATTGCGGGAAGGAGGTAGAAGACCCAGTACTCGTGAATGAGCGCCGCTTGTGGAAAGAGGAGCAGATAGGAGAATCCCCAGACGAAAAGCGCTCCGAAAAAGCGTCGGTGAGAGCGAAGGGTCGGATTCGAAAGAAGGATGCCGGCTCCGAAGAGGGCTATGGCGACCGCCAAAGGAGTGAAGAAAACGGGAATATGCCGGAAGAGGATCGTCGGGACGGCGGAGTGCAGAACCGCCGTCCCGATCCCGGTGCGCATCTGGATTGAATGGAGAATTTGGTGAAGGGCGCCGGGATCGGTTGAAGAATAGACGAACGCGAATCCCGCGAGTATTGCGCACGCTCCGACGAATCCCGGAAGAATTTCGCGGCGGTTTCGGTGAAAAACCGCGGCGCCCGCGAGGAAAAGGGCACCGGGCGGATCGATGGAGGTTGCGACGACCGGAAGCAGGAGGAGCAAGGCCGTGCGACGCGAAGCAATTCGAGGGTTGGAAGAGTCGGGACGGAAGAGAAGGTCGAGGTAGAGAAGTCCGAACGGAAGGATCACCACTTCGAAATTGGCGATTCGCCCGTAATGGACGGCGCCGGGTGCGAGCCCGGCGCCAAGTCCCGCGGCCAACGCCGGAATCAGGGAGAATCTTCGGAGGGTGACGAGGAAAATGAGAGCGACGCCGAAAAGAGAGAAGAGGATCGCAACCAGGCGAGGCGCAACGTCATCGATACCGCCGAGACGCATCGCGGCGGCAACGAAGATCGAGAGCGTGGGGAAATGGTTACGGTAGTAGTCCTGCGGAAGAGGAGGTGCGCCGGGCGTCCCGAGAAAGTTGGAATAGCGACAGCCGGTGACTCCGTACCGGAGAAGATTCCTTGCCGCCACGGAGTAGATCGCATTGTTGGCCTCGTGGGGACGGAGGAACGGCGTGTCGATTCCGATCATTCTCACGGCGGCCGAGAGTAAGAGCAGAAGAAAGAGAATGATACCGCCGTGGAAGCGGCGGGCGAAGGAGCGGGGGGAGAAAGTCAACGAGCGCGCCTCATTTCGCGATATCAGAGGAGGGGGAGAAGTATTTGCCGATAGGTCTCCTCCGACTGCGCTCCGGTCCACTGGGTCACGAGACGGCCGTTTCGGTCGAAAACGGCGGAAAAGGGAATTCCCCCGGTGAAATCGAGCGAGTAACGCTCGAGGGTCGACCCGAATTCGGCCGCAGCGGTATCGGATTCGAGAAAGACCCAATGGGAGTCGAATCCGGCCGGATTTTTCTTCAGGAAGGCGGCAAGGTCCTCCTCGCGGTCGTCTAAAGACACAGCAATGACACGCAGGCCTGCCGAATGGAAGGTTCGCTCGAGTTTTACGATGGAAGGAAATTCGTAGCGGCAGGGACCGCACCAGGAGGCGTAGATGTGGAAAAGCACCACCTTGCCGCGGGACTGCGAGATCAGACGTGAAATGTCCGCGCTTCGGGAACGAACGATTCGACCGACACGGGGAGCATCTTTTGAGGAAGAGAGCGTTGCGATAGGAGGGACGCCAGAGGGAGCCATATTGTTCCTCGCGGTTCCGGTGTCGGTGAACTCCGCGGTGGAGGAGTCGATGAGAAGGTCTTGAGACGAGAAAGACGCTGGTATCTCCGTGGAGGGAGGCGGAGTGTAAGAACCACAGGCTCCGGAGAGCAGGGGAAGGGAGACGAAGAGGACGGCAAGACTGAAGAGAGCCGCATCGTGCTTCGAGACAGGAGAAACCATAAGTTGCGGAATACTATATCGCTCGAGCAAGGGCAAGGACAAGAGAAAGGCAAGGGGAAAAGGCAAAAGTCAAAAGTCAAAAGGCAAAAGTCAGAAGGCAAAAGGAAAAAGGCAAAAGGGAGTGGAAGATGTAGTGTGCGTTCGGCGTGGCGCGCTTATCGTTTGCGAGTTCAAAAGCGCCGTTCAACGTCGATGAATGAAAAACGCGGGTAATGGTGACAGGCATTAACTTTTTCCTTCGGAGCCCCTGAAAACGGCTTCGAGATTGTTCCTCTTCTCCTCGTTTCCGTCCGCGTGCGCGGGTTGCCTGTGCATCCGGTTCGCGCTGGATTCCGCATCCTTCTCGCCCCTTCCGGGAATCGGCCGGTGAAGGCCCCGGCGTGCCCGCGGGGACAAAGGGGACGTGATGATGGCTGACGGACGCATGGTCGGGCGAGCACGCCCGACCATGGTATGTTCAAAGTGTGGGGATTAAGCACCCGTTATGCAATAAGGTAATTGGACTACGGGAGAGGACGAGATTTCCATCGCTTCGTTCGCTTCCGCACGTTGAAAACCTACGTTTCCTTCTCCTTCTCCTTCTCCTTCGCCCTTTTCCCTTTTCCCCCTTTTCCTCACATACCGTGGCGGGTCTTCTCGAGGTATTCGAGAAGTTGCTGAAAGTCGGGTGGTGGAGGAGATTCGAAGGAAAGGAGCGCGCCGGTGATGGGATGGCGAATGGCGAGATAGGTGGCGTGGAGTGCTTGGCGGGAGATGGGAAATTCCTTGTTGCCGCGTCCGTATAATGAATCACCGACGAGCGGATGTCCGAAGGCTTTCATATGGACGCGGATTTGATGAGTGCGTCCGGTTTCGAGTTCAGCGCGGACCAGCGCGGTCGTTCCGTACTCCTTCAAGACCCGGTAACGCGTCACAGCCGGTTTGGAGGGAAGGCGGGCGTTGCGACCGATTGCAACGGTGAAACGTTTTCGATAGAGCGGGTCGCGTGTGATCGGCATCTCGATCCGGCCCCGCCTGGGTCGAGGCACCCCGCGAACCACGAGGAGATACGCCCGGGTGAAGTTTCGATTCTTGATGGTTGAGACGAGGCGGAGATAGGCGGGAGGCGAGAGAGCGACGACGAGGAGTCCGGAGGTATCCTTGTCGAGCCGGTGAACGATGCCGGGGCGCTTGAGGGATCCGACGCCGGCGATGCACGGATAGCGGTGAAGGAGGGCGTTGACGAGGGTTCCACGCGGGTGGCCCGGCGCGGGGTGAACACAGAGGCCCGCCGGTTTGTCGATGACCGCGATATGATCATCCTCGTGGAGTACCTTCAGCGGCAGTTTCTCGGGAACGATGTATCCTTCGGCGGGATCGGGATCGGGAAACGTAACGCGAACTTCCATCCCTTCCCGGAGAGGAAAGGCCTTGGTCCGGGGCGAGCCCTGGACGAGGACGCGGCCGTCGCGGGCGAGGCGAGCGAGGACGTTACGCGATATTTCCGGGAAACGCGCCGCAAGGACCTTATCGAGCCGGAGGCGTTCTTCGGCAGCCGTTACGACGAAGACGCGCGTTTCCGGCATCGAAAAATCAGAACGATCGCTGCGGCGAAGAGAAGGGACGAGATGATCTGGGAGATGGAGATGGGGCCGAGGAAGAAACCGCGGTCGTCACCGCGGAAAAACTCGATGATGAAGCGAATAACGCTGTACGAAGCGGCGTAAACGAGGAAGGTTTCTCCCTCGAAGCGTCTTTTCCCGTGGTATCGGAGGAGGAAGAAGAAGAGGATGAGCAGCGAGATCGACTCGTAGAGTTGGGTGGGATGCACGGGTACGTGACCGTAGGCGAGGCTGGCGGGGGCATCGGTGGGAAAGCGGATTCCAAATTTGAAGGGGCGGCCGAAGCAACAGCCCTGGGAGAAGCAACCGATCCGGCCGATGGAGTGGCCCAAAGCGATGGCCGGTGCGAAGACGTCGGCGGTTTTTCCAAGCGGCAAATTTTTCCGCCGGATGGTGAAGAGGACCGCGGGAGCGGCGAGCAGAAGGCCGCCGAAGAAGACAAAGCCGTCGCGTCGAAGAACGATCGAAGCGAGATGGTCACGAAACTGATCCCATTCGACGATGACATAGAGGAGCCGGCCTCCGACGAGCCCGGAGAGAAGGGCCACGAGCGCGAGGTCTCCGATCGTGTCGGCATCGATCCCCTCGCGCCGCCCGAGCGAAACGGCGGTGGCGAGTCCGACGGCGAACCCGAGGGCGACGAGAACGCCGTAGGTGTGGATGGGAAATCCGCCGATCGAAAAGAGAATCGGATACATCCTCAGGCCCTTCCCCGCCTGCCGGCCCGAAGGAGAGGTCCTCGGGGAGGAACGGAAGAGTTCGCGGAAGGATTCCGCGGTGTCTGGGCCTTCGAAGGACTCTCGGAATCGGTATCTTTCGCAGGAGAGGAACGGGACGGCTCCGAGCAGTTGTCGGGGGAGCCGGACGAGAGGGAGGTACGGGAAGGGGAGAGGAAGGCTGTGAGAAGAATGAGAAACACGCCGGTCGTGATGCAGGAGTCGGCGATATTGAAGGCCGGCCAACGTGTTCGGCCGATGCCGAAGTCGAGAAAATCGATGACATATCCGAAGCGGACGCGGTCGATGAGGTTTCCGATGGCTCCCGAGAGAATCAAGCCGAGGCCGGTGTGGTACAAAAGGGAGCGTTCGGATGTGAGGATCTTATGGAGCGTCACGGCGACGATCGCGATGATAGTTAAGGCATAAAACATATGTCCCATGTCGGGAAGGATTCCGAACGCGGCGCCGGAGTTGTGGACGCGGGTGAGGCGAAAGAGGTTTCCCACCACGCGGATCGATTCCCAGAGGTAGAAGGTCTTCAAGACGGTGTTTTTGGCGTATTGGTCGAGCAAAACGAGCAGCGGCACCATCAGCCAAGTGAAGAGGAGCGGTCCGGAAAAATTCTTCTTCAGCGATTCATCGGCCATCGGGATCAGGCGTCGGAGGAGAGAAGTTCCGGCGCAACCTCGCGCACAACGGTTTCGCAGCGGGGGCAGAGCCCCGAAGACGCGGGTTCGCGGTGCCGCCAGCACCGGGGACACTTCGGCAGCGGGGTGGGTTCCACCGTCAATGAGTCTCCGGGAACAATTTCGGCGACCTGGCAGATGTCACGGAGAAGGGCGAGGTCGAGAGGCGTTCTGCACTCCGCCAGAGCCTCGACTCGAGCCGTCACGCGCGCCATCTGACTGGAACGGATCGTTCCTTTGCTTCGGGCTTCCTCGATCTCCTTCAGGATCGCGCGGCGCGCGGCAAGGTACGGCTCCATCTCTTCCAGAATCCCGCGGTCGATCGGAAGAGGCTCGGGCCAGTCCGCGAGATGCACCGACGGCACCGATTGCGGGTCGGGCAGGAGATTCGAAAGGGCCCAGACCTCATCCGTGGTATAGCAGAGGATGGGAGCCATGCAACGGAGTGTGATGGAGAGGGCCGTGCGGCAGACGCTCTGAGCCGCTCTCCGGCTCGGAGAATCCGCCGGTTCGCAATAGAGGCGGTCCTTGACGATATCGAGGTAAAAGGATGAGAGGTCGTTGGTGCAGAGTTCGAGCGTGGCGCGATAGACGTTGTGGAATTCGTAGGCATCGAAGGCCTTGGTGACCCGCTCGCGGTATTGTTCCAGTCGAGCGAGAGTCCAGAGATCGAGCGGTTCGAGAGTCTCGGGATCGGGATCGTACGCGGGATCGAGGTCGAGGATATTTCCGGCAAGGAATCGGTATGTGTTACGAATTTTGCGGTAGGTGTCGGCGACCTGATCGAGGATGGAATAGGAGAGACGGACATCCTCTCGGAAATTTTCCGAGGCGACCCAGAGGCGAATGATGTCGGCGCCATACTTTTCGAGGATCTCATCGGGAGAGATGACGTTCCCGGCGGATTTGTGCATCGCGCGGCCTTCGCCGTCGAGCATAAAGCCGTGTGTCAGCACCGCACGGTACGGGGGCTCTCCCGTCAAGGCCAGCGCGGGCCAAAGCGAGGATTGGAACCAGCCGCGATGTTGATCCGAGCCTTCGAGATAGAGATCGGCTCGTTGCGGCATCTTCTCCTTCCGCGTTCCACCCCCGATCATATCGGTCGCGTACCACGAAACCCCGGAATCGAACCAAACATCGAGAATATCCTTTTCGTAGTGAAGAGGTTCTCCGCACTGCGGGCAGTTGTCTCCCGAGAGGTCTTGTTCAAACCAGTCGTCGAGGCGGCCTTCCCGCGCTGAGTTCAGCGCGGAACGAAGCACCTCTTCCGTGACGGCGCCGTAACCGCAGGAGGGGCATACGACGGCCGGAATTGGTACGCCCCAGGCGCGCTGGCGGGAGAGACACCAGTCGGGGCGGTCGCGGACGGTGCCGAGGAATCGGTCGCGCCCCCAATCCGGAATCCAACGGACGGCGGGGGCTTTTTGGAGGGCGAGAGCGCGGAGGGAACGGCCGTCCTCGAGGGCTCGATCGACGGAAAGGAACCATTGCGCCGTCGCGCGGAAGATGATCGGTCCCTTACAGCGCCAGCAGTGGGGATACTGATGTTGAATCTCGTTCACGGCCAGCAACGCGCCTTTTTCCCGAAGAAGTTCGATGACCATTTCGTTGGCCTCGAAGACGTTCGTCCCCGGGAAGACCCCCGCCTCGCGAGTGAAGCACCCCTTCTCATCGACGGGCGAGAGGATCGGGAGATCGTACTTCAGCCCGACCTCGTAGTCTTCCTGCCCGTGGCCCGGAGCGATGTGAACGACGCCCGTTCCCTGATCGGTGGTGACGAAATCACCGAGAATGACCGGAACGGTTCGGTCGAGAAACGGATGGCGAAAAGTTTGGCCTTCAAGGGATTCGCCGGATCGATGTTCCTCGATCGAGTAATCCGTCCAGCCGCATTCCGCAACCGTCGGCAGAAGGAGCGGCTCGGCCAAAATGTAGCGGCGTTCTCCAACGCGCAGTACGACATATTCCAGATCGGCGCGGACCGCCACCGCGACGTTGGCCGGAAGTGTCCACGGTGTCGTCGTCCAGATCACAATCGCGGGCGCAGATTCTTCGACCGGCGGAAACGCGACGGTGATGGAAGGTGAGGTGTGGTCGGCATATTCCGCCTCCGCCGTGGAAGCTGCCAGCGCGGTCCGGCACTCGGGACACCAATGAATCGGTTTCTTTCCCCGGTAGATGATCTTTTTCCGCGACAATTCCGCGAAGGCTTCCAGAATTCTCGCCTCAAAGCCTTCGTCCAGGGTCAGATAGGGATTTTCCCAAAGTCCGATGCATCCCAATCTCCGGAAACCCTCTTTCTGAATCTCGATGTATTTCCGTGCGAAGGCGCGGCATCGGGTGCGAATTGCGCGTTGATCGAGCCGGTCGGCGTCGGAGCCGAGTTCCTTGAGGACGTTGAGTTCAATCGGCAGTCCGTGGCAATCCCAACCGGGGACGAAAGGAGTGCGAAAGCCGGCCATGGCCTTATAGCGAACCACGAAATCCTTGAGGGATTTGTTGAGCGCGTGGCCCATATGGAGGCGTCCGTTGGCGTAGGGGGGGCCGTCGTGAAGAAGGAAGAGCGGCGCCTCCCGGCGTCGCTCCAGAATGCGGTGGTAAAGTTTCAGTTCCGACCATCGCTTCAGAATTTCCGGCTCCCGTTCCCGCAGGTTGGCTCGCATTGGGAGGGGGCTTTCCTGCAACATCAAGGTCTTTCGATAGCGTTTCATTCGACTCTTTCTTGTACCTCCCGGGATGGGGACGTCGCGTGTCGAAAAAAATTTTCGACACGGGGGATTTGATTTCATTTTAGGAGTCTGACAATAAACCGTTCGAGAGGCGAAATTCAAGGGAAAAGAGTTAAGGAGAGGGTTGAAAACGCATTTTTTACAGAAATGTGTAAAAAATTACGAAATTTTCCGTCTTGCGGATTGGTGCTGGTACGAGTTATGCTTTAGAAAAGGGGAAAACCGCCGCGGTTTTCTGCCGATAGAGACAAACAGGTGCCACGGGAAAGAACGTGGGCGGCTGAGTCAGAGGAAGAAAGGAGGGTAGAGAGAATGCGCCAATGCCGGCTGTTTGCGGTTGCGTGTGCCGGAATCGTCATTTCCGGGCTTGCGGGTTGCCTTCCGACCCAGACGATCGTCGTCCGTTTCGAAGACCTTCGCACCGACTTTTATGCTCTGGAAGCCTCGCTCTATGACGGCAGTTGGGTCAAGTTCAATTGGAACGATATGACCATCACGATTTCGCAACGGAAAGCGAAGAAACCTGTGACGCTCGGTGGGTTCAAGTCCACCGGGAGCGCGCGTTCCGCGCTTTCTTCTCAGCGCTCCGCCGCCGCCAGCCGGACGGACAACTCCCACAAGAGTCCGAAGGTCGATCTCAGCAAGCTCGAGATGACCGATACGATTGTGACCGTCTGGCGGCGGAGGCAGGGGCGGCTGATGAAGATCAAGGAGATGAAGGAAGCCGGCGTGATCGGCGAATCGAATGTAGGCCTTTTGGCCCGCCCCGACGGCAAGAGCCTTTTGGCCCTTCCCGACGAACAACGGAATATCGTTCAAGCAGAGAATACCGATCGCACGATCTTCTTCGAGGAAGTACTTCGCCAGCGAAAACTTCCTCGGGAAAAGCTCGAGGACGTCGGGCGCCTCTTCGCTGAGGTCCAACGTGATTTCGCGTCACCGGGCTATTGGCTTCAAGCCGACAACGGAGCCTGGTACCAGCTCAAGTAACCGGATATTATTCCCCTCCGCTGAATAATTTTGCGTCCGGGAGGATCCCGTCATTTCCCATGTTCACGACTGCCGAACTCAACGCTCGCCTGCGCGAGGTTGAATCGCGGAATCTGACCTACGTAGGCGACGATTTTCCGATCTATTGGAGCCGGGCGAAGGGGGCGCGGATCTGGGATCACCAGGGCCGCGAATACATTGATTTTTCGTCGGCCTTCGGTGTGGCCACGGTCGGACACGCGCATTCGGAGGTTCTCGAGGCCGTGCGAGCCCAAGCCGCGGCACTTCCGCATGCGATGGGGGATGTTCATCCTCCGCTCGTCAAATTGGAACTTCTCGAGGCCCTCGTCCGCCGCCTTCCTCCGGGAGGGTGGAGAGGAATCCTTTCGCTCAATGGAAGCGATGCGGTCGAGTCCGCGTTGAAGACGGTCAAAATCGCCTCGGGGCTTCCCGGGATCGTCGCATTCGAGGGAGCCTACCACGGTCTCGGATACGGAGCGCTTTCCGTGACGGCCCGTTCTCACTTTCGCGGCCCTTTTCGGGATCAACTCGGCATCCCCGTCTTCCGCCTGCCGTTTCCGGAGGAGGGAGAGCCGGAAGGGGAAAGAAAGATGTTCGAGGTGCTTCGCCGGATGAGGGAGATATTCGAGGAGGAGCCGGTGGGGGGCGTGATCATCGAGCCGATCCAGGGACGAGGAGGAATACGCGTGCCGCAACCGAAATTTCTCGCCGCGCTCTGCCGGACAGCGCGAAGTCAAAAGAAGATCGTGATTTTTGACGAGATTATGACGGGTTTGGGAAGAACCGGAAGACTCTTTCGATTCGAAGAGGAAGGATGCGTACCCGACCTTCTTTGCCTGGGAAAGACGCTGGGAGGAGGATTTCCGATCTCCGTGATGTTGGGGCGTTCGGAGATTATGGACCGGTGGCCGGAGACGGAGGGAGAAGCCATCCACACCTCCACTTTCACGGGCCATCCGATCGGTTGTGCCGCGGGCTTGGCCGTCATGGAACTTCTTGAAAGGAAGAAACTTCCTCAACGGGCGATGCGAATTGAGAGGAGGGTGCGATCGGCATTGGGGCGATGGAAGGTCGTGGGGCGGGGAGCGCTTCTGGGCGTACGCTTGCGCGAGAAGGGAGCAGCGGTTGCGGTCGCGCGCCGGGCTCTGGAACGGGGATTGATCGTGATGGTCGAGGGTGACGAAGCGGACGTGGTGGGAATTCTTCCGCCCTTGACGATCCCGTTTCGCTTGCTCGAAGCGGGGCTGTGCATTCTTCGCGAAGTCTTGCCCGCGTGAGAAACGAGCGCCGCGCGGCGGAAGAAGAGCGCAATGGGCTTTTCCGCCGCATCCTCGATTTTCAGAAGCGGGGTTACGCGGCGGAGCGGGACGAGCGGCTCTTCGAAGAACTGGCGTTGAGCGTCGCCCGGTACCAGAATGAGACCAATCCCGTTTTGCACCGGCTTTCCGCGGGATCACTCGAGCGGATCGAAGAGATTCCGCTGGTGCCGACGAATCTCTTTTCCCGCTTCACGATCTTTTCGTTTGATCCCTCGGAAGCCGTCGCCGTCTTCTCTTCCAGTGGGACGACTCGATCGAAGAGAGGACGCCATTTCTTCCGCGATCTTTCGCTTTACCGGAACTCCGTCTTCGAGGGGCTGAAGGCGGTTTTCGGAGGCGGGAGGTATCGTGTGCGTTCTCTAATCTCCGACGAAGCCGAGTCGTCCCTGGCGCGAATGATTTCGTGGATGAAAGAGTATTGGCGGGAGGCGGATTTAAGCGATCCGGTTCTGGTTATCGGACCGGCTTTTTCCTTCGTTCGGCTTATCGACTCCGGAGGAACGGAGCCGCTGCCGGACGGCTCACTTGTCATCGAGACGGGGGGGTACAAGGGGCGGAGCCGGACCTTGGAGAAGAGGGAGTTTTACGAGGCGCTGTCGCGGTATTTCGAGGTTCCGGAAGAACGGATCCTTTCGGAATATGGGATGTGCGAGATATCGAGTCCGATGTGGGAAGAGCCGCCGTTGCGGGCGGGCGAGGGGGCCCGGCGGGGATTCCGCGTTCCGCCGTGGGTACGTGTCAAAATTCTGGATCCGGCGACGCTGCGGGAGAGGGATGAGGGCCGGGCCGGCGTGATCGCGATCTTGGATCTGGCGAATCTTGATTCGTCGATCGGGATTTTGACGGGCGATTGGGGGGAAGTGAAGGAAGGGAGACTCCTTCTTTCGGGCCGGGCCGAGGGAAGCGAGGCGAAGGGCTGCTCGTTGAACGTGGAGGAATGATCGAGGAAAACGGCGAAAGGAAGGAAGGAGAAGGCAAAAGGAAAAAGGCAAAAGGGAAAAGGGAGAACGGAGAACGGGGAACGGGGGAGGCTTTTTGGTGGTATTTTTGGGTTGTCGAGTGAGAAAATACAAAATTCAAATATCGAAAAAAGAGATTCGAAGCACGAATACCAAAATCCGAAAGAATTTCGAAGCACGAATCTGATGTCTACTTGTAGCGCGGGCCTGCCTGCGCCGCAGCCCGGCAGGCGGGCAGACCTGAAAAAATGAAAACGCAATGGAAAGCGCGAAATTGACAAATTGTAAGAATGACACCTTTTCTATGACACCTTTTCTAAGGCTCGTCCTCATTTTCCGGAAGTTGCGGCTTTTGAGCCGTGCCGGAGAACTTTGCGACAAATTTCTTTGCTTCTTCCAGCCACGCGAGACGCTCGGCCGGTGACCGGCGTAGCCACGCCAGCGCTTGTTCATCGCTGTGGCGTTGCCAGGCGTTTTGAGGGTCTTGGTCGGTCCGGTCAGACATGGCCGGACTTGCGGAGACGCCGGATACGTTCGAGGACTTCGATATCTTCAAGGTCGCGTTTCCGGGATGCCTTTCTTTTGAGAGCGATGAGATCTTCGATTGCGGTCACAGGAACATTCGTCTTTCCGATCCGCGCAACGAACCGGCGGGCGAACGCTTCTTCGAAGGGGAAAGGCTCTTGAACGAAGATTTCTATTTCTGTCAAAGAGTCTTTTGGATTCCACATCGTCAGAACGCGCATCTTTTTTTCTTCAATCCATTTTGCGCGCGTTTTCTGATCAGCCAAATCTTCCGGCTGAACAGGAGGGTGAGGCCGGAAGCCGATTCCCGCGAGTGCTCGGAGAGCCGCTCTTGCATTCTCGGGGACGAGGGAAATGACGAGGTCCAAATCGGCGGTCAAACGGGGATGACCGTGAAGAACCATTGCGACGCCGCCCACGACAAGATAACGAACCTTGGCCGATTCGAGTGCCGCGAAAATCCGCCCCATACTTCCTGAACTCATTCCCACCCTCCACCGGAAGTTCCCGTTCTCGAAATGAGCCTACAAGGAGGTTGTGAGAAGGGCCAAAGAAAACGATTACCATTGGGAAACAGGGTTCGACCGGCGATTTAAAGTCTTGTGAGAAAGGCATCCAAAGGCTTACGAGAAGGGTATCGGCGCGGCCGTCCGTCAGAATCCGAACGGAATATAGAAACGGAATGTGATGCCGATGTGGCACGGGCCTCCTGCTCGCACAAAGTCCCGCAAAGAGCGCCCCCCCCTGGGAACGCAGGCATCTTGCCTGCACCAAGGTTCACCCGGAACGCGCCATTCCTGGAGGCAAAGAGCCTTTTCTTCATGCCCCTTTTTCCACCGTGTTATAATTTTCGGGCAATCGGGTTTCCGGTGAGGAGGTTCTTTCAACGATGATTCCATGTTCCGAATGTGGTAAGATGCTGAGTGAGAAGGCGTTTATTTGTCCGCAGTGCGGCGCGCCGGTCCGAGGGAGTGGGATCTTCGGTCTGGAATACCGATCCAAAACGACGATCGGCGGATGGCCGCTGGTGCATATTGCCCTGAACAGGAGAGGGGTCGGTTTGGGGCAGCCGATCCAGATTGCAAAAGGGGTCATTGCCATCGGAGACGTCGCGATTGGTCTTCTTGCCATCGGCGGTGTGGCGTTGGGGGGGATCACGATCGGCGGGGCTTCCTTGGGCTTGGCGGCGCTGGGAGGATTGGCGATCGGAGTTTTCATCGCGGCGGGAGGATTGGCGATCGGCCTGATCGCATTGGGAGGCGCGGCGGTCGGTTTTTATGCGATGGGCGGAGCCGCGTTCGGGAAACATGTCTTTTCGCAATACCGGCACGATCCGGCGGCGGTCGAACTTTTCTCGCGAATCCTGGGAGACGGAATCAAACGACACCTTCCTCCGACTCCTTGACCCCGACCACAGAGGACACGGAATGACACGGAAAAGTCAAAAGTCAAAAGGGAAAAGTGAAAAGGAAAAAGGGAAAAGGGGGAGTGGAGTACAGACTCTGTCGTCTGCGAAAAACGGATGAGAAAAGGAGGCGGATGGATTGGATCGCGGACTGTAGGGGCGACCGGCCGGTCGCCCTCCTGGCACGACCAGCGCTTGTAGCGGCGACCGGCGATTCGCCCGTGGTGTCATTCCGAGGCGGGCGCAGCCCGACGAGGAATCCCCCATACGCATTGTCATTCCGAGCGAACGCGAGGAATCCCCCACGAATGCGAATCAGTGCCTGCTGCGGGATACAACGTGGCGGGGATTCCTCGTCGGCGTCGCTCCGCGCCGCCTCGCTCGGAATGACAGTGGTGGTGTCGGGCTTCGCGCTCCTCGGAATGACAACGGAAACAGGTGAGTGCCGGCGCTCCCAGGTTGGAGAACCTGCGCTCCATTCTTGCAGGCAAGATGCCTGCGTTCCCAGGTTGCCAAATCCGTGTCCCATTTCTGCCGTGTTATGGAGCAGGAGAGAGGAGAAACGAATTCTTCCTGCGGAATGTTCCTCGTTGTTCTTCTTTTCTTTTCCTCTCTCTGTGTTTTTTGGTCTCCGTGGCGGATTCCTTTTTCGCCCCTATGCCCGTTTCCAGCTGTAAGTTTTCCGGTTTCAGAGTTACTAATTCGGTAGTATATTCCGGCAACAATGTGTTGGTCGTGAAGTGTGAGGAGGAACACCGTGGTATTGACGGAGAAGAGCCGGCCTTTCTTTCGGCCGGGGGTCGAGTATCGGGAAGGGGAACTGGTCGTCTTCGTGCGCCCATCCGCGCCGAATTGGATCGGTCTGGACGAACGCGGAAAGGAGATTCTGAAGGCCTTCGACGGATCGCGAACGGTGGGGGAGGTTGTCTCGGATTACGCGCGCCGGAACGATCTCGAATGGGTCCGCGCCTATCAAGATGTGATGACCGTCGCCGGCGACGCGCTCCGGTACCGTTTTCTCGACGAACGAGAGGAGGAAGAGGAGATTCCGTACCGGGGGCGGCGTGCGTGGGTGCAAGACGCGCCCCTGAGCGAACTTTGGCTCCATACGAACAATTCCTGTAACCTTTCGTGCACCCACTGTCTTGTTTCCTCCGGGCCGGCCGGCGAAAAGGGGCTGCCCACGGATCGATGGCTCGATGTGATCCGCCAGGCCCGCTCCTTGGGGACGAAGCGCTTCTTCATCACCGGAGGCGAACCGTTTCTCCGCCGCGATCTTCCTGATCTTCTCGAGGAAATCCTTTCGGATCCTGAAGCCGAAGCCGCTGTTTTGACGAACGGGATTCCGCTCAAGGGCGCCTTGATGGAGAGGCTGAAGAGATTGGATCGCGATCGCTTTCGGCTCCAAATCAGCATCGATGGATCGAACGCCGAGACGAACGACGCGATCCGCGGGGAGGGGAGTTTCATGCGGATCGTCGAGGGAATCCGCAATGCGGTGGACGCGGGATTTCACGTGACTCTGACGTCCGTGGTGACGGCGAAGAACCTCGATGACATTCCGCGCGTAACGCGGCTGGCGGGTGAACTCGGGGCCTTTGCGCACCACCTTCTCTGGATCCACAAGCGCGGACGGGCCGACGACGCGCTTGTTCCGACGGTTCCCGAGATCGTCGCCGTTGTGCGCGAGTGCCGGCGGATCGGGGACGAACTCGGCGTGATCGTGGACAATCACGAGGCGCTCAAAGGCCGCTTGAAATTACCACCTTATACGCGGCGCGATCTTTCCGTCGCCGGAGTCAACTCTCTCTGCGTCTATTGCGACGGAACCGTCTATCCCTCGGCGGCGATGGCGAATGTCGAGGCCCTTCGGTGTGGCGATGTGACGGAGTCTTCGCTCGAGGAGATTTGGAAGAAGAGCCGGGTGACGGAGGAGTTTCGGGACGCGACGGTGGAGCGGAAAGAGGATTGCCGGGCCTGTCCGCTGAAGTTTCTCTGCGGAGGAGGGGATATCGAGCATGCCTATTTCCATCGGGGTTCGATCCTGGCGCCCGATCCCTACTGTGAGCTTCACAAGGAGATGTACCGGGACGCCTTCTTTGATCTCGTGAGGGAGCGACGGCGAGTCTGCGCCAATGGAAACGCCGGATTCAAGACGCCGGTCGTCTTTACCGGAATGGGAGACGGCGGGGTGCACTGTGCCGCGGTCGAGGAGTTCCCGCGGGGAGACGGCGGTGTGTCTTTCACGACGACCCATTCCGAATGTGTCGTCTCCTTCGACTTCGACGCTCCGCGCAAGAAGGTCCGGCTCTTCTACGGAGACGCCGCGGAGGAGCCGCAACAGGATCTGTGTTGTCCGGTGCGTCCGGATCCCGAGGATTTGAAGCACATACCGAAGGAGGTTGTCGAGCGGTTTTACGGGTGCGGCTCGCCCGTTCAAGATGCCGCGATTCGCCCCGGGGAAACGACGTTGGACTTGGGCAGTGGAGCGGGGATCGATGTCTTTATCGCGGCGAAGAAAGTGGGGCCGGAGGGACGGGCGATCGGAGTCGATATGACCGATCGGATGTTGGAAGAAGCCCGGCGGTGCCGGCCCATCGTCGCTCGGAACCTCGGCTACGATAACGTTGAATTCCACAAGGGATTTCTCGAGGAAGTACCGCTCGAGGATGCCTCGGTCGATGTCGTTACATCCAACTGCGTCGTCAATCTGTCCCCCGACAAGATGCGGGTCTTCAACGAAATCTGGCGCGTCCTCAAGGACCACGGCCGGATGGTCGTTGCGGATATCGTTTCGGAAAAGGAAGTGCCTCCGCACCAGCGCAAGGATCCACGGCTCTGGGGCGAATGCATCAGCGGCGCCCTGACCGAGGAGGAGTTTCTGGCGATGTTGGAACGGGCCGGATTCTACGGGATCGAGGTCCTGAAGAAGAGTTTTTGGCGCGAGGTTGAAAGCTATCGCTTCTATTCCGTCACCGTTCGTGCCTACAAGTTCGCCAAGAAGGGGGATTGCGTTTATCGCGGACAATGGGCGATCTATCGCGGTCCGTTCAAGGGGATTGCCGACGAAGAAGGCCATTGGTTTCCGAGGAATATTCCGGTCGAGGTCTGCTCCGATACGGCGGCGAAACTTTCGCATCCTCCCTATGCGGACTCCTTCGTCGTTCTCGAAGGAAACGAGACGGACTTCAAGGCGTGTTGCGTCGGTTCGGATGAGAAGTCATCCTCCGCGGGATCCTCTTGTTGCTGTTGAACCCGGCGGAATTTTGAGAATCGTGAAACAGGGAGAAAAGGAGCGGCACGGTTGATGGTTCTGAAACTCCTTCTTCTCATCTCGATCGTCGGTTTCTCGCTCTACGGACTCCATCGCCTTCATCTCTTGCGCCTCTGGTACCGCTATCGTTCGCCTCGGGGTCGGGAGCCGGCCGTCCCGAAGGCGACGGAGGAAAAGGACGGTTCAGGATCGCTTTTGGAGCACGAGCGAGGCGGTCGCGGGAGCGGAAGACATCCGGTGCTGGCGAAACCGAAAATCGGGCGGAGGGGAGAAGAGGCGGCCTCGAGCGATGAAGTCCCGTTTGTGACGATCCAACTTCCGCTCTACAACGAACGAATGGTTGCGAAACGGCTGATTCGAACGGCGGCGGAGATGGATTATCCCCGCGATCGGTTTGAGATTCAGGTTTTGGACGATTCGACCGATGCGACGCGCGAGGTTGTGGACCATGCCGCGCGGGATGTCGAGCGGAAGGGCATCTCGATCCGCGTGATTCGCCGCTCGAGTCGCGCCGGTTTCAAGGCGGGGGCCTTGCAGGAAGGATTGCGAAAGGCTCGTGGAGAACTCGTCGCCGTCTTCGACGCCGATTTTCTTCCGCCGCGGGATTTCCTGGCGCGGACCGTGCCGTTCTTTCGCGATTCCCGGATCGGAATGGTGCAGGGGCGGTGGACTTTTCTCAACGAGGATGATTCGTTCCTGACGCGGGCGCAGGCTCTTTCGCTCAACGGTCACTTCCGGCTCGAACACTTCGTTCGTTGCGCGCACGGGTGTTTCTTCAACTTCAATGGAACGGCTGGCATCTGGCGTGCGGAGACCATTCACTCCGCCGGAGGGTGGAACGGAGGAATGCTGACCGAGGACCTCGATCTCTCCTACCGGGCTCAGATGGCGGGGTGGCGTTTCCTCTATCTCGACGACCTGGAATGCGCTTCCGAACTTCCTCCGACCTACAAGGCTTTCAAGTCCCAGCAGTTTCGCTGGATGAAGGGAATGGCTCAGGTGGCGAGGAACCTTCTTCCAAGTCTTCTTCGCGCGCGGCTTCCTTTTCGCGTAAAAGCCGAGGCGGTGGCGCATCTGCTGGCTCCGATGACATACTCGCTGGCTCTGGCCTCCTTCCTTCTTTTTCTGCCCTTGCTCTCCCTTCTTCACGAGGCCGGTGCAGCCTGGAAGGCCGCTTATGCCATCGCGCTCGGCTCGACGACCGTTATTGTTGGACTCTTCCATTATGTCGCCGACGGCCGCCCACCTCTGCGCCGTTTCTTGGGGCGGTTCCTCGCTCTGCTTGTCCTCGGAGTCGGGAATTCCCTCAACGCGACCCGCGCGGTTCTGGAGGGATTTCTTGGTATCGATTCGCCATTCGTCAGAACACCCAAATACGGAAGAGACGGTTCTGCGCCGGCGATCGGAATGGTCTGGTACAGAATGCGTCTCGATCGACTGATCGTCGCCGAGGCCGTCCTTGGACTCTATGGCCTCTTTACGATAATCGCCTCGGTTCTTTGTTGTCTCTTCGTAACGCCATGGGCTCTTCTCTTCACGATCGGGTGGTTCGCGATGACCGTGGGGCAGGTTCGGGAAACTCTTACCGGGAATGCCTGACCGCCGAGCGGCGATCGCCGTTTCCGGCCTCGTTTTGACGGCCGTCCTCTCGCTCCTTCACCTCGCGCCCGCCGCAAGAACCGCGCGGATCGCTTCTTGGATCGCGGTGCTCGTTTTCGCCGGAACCCTCCATCTTCTTCTTCTCTCTCTTTTCTTTTTCCGTCACGAGAGACGAAATCGATGTACGGAAGAGACGCCTGGCTGCGGATGCGGCGCGGGACGAAACGCCGCGCCGGAAAAGGATGAGAATACCGTGTTGCACTCTGGACTCGCCAAGCGGGAACTGGCGGTCATCCTCCTTTTCGCCGCCGCGATGCGTCTCGTGCTTGTCCCCCTTTCCCCCGTTCTCTCCGACGACGCCTACCGCAACATTTGGGACGGCCGGGTTCAGGCGGCCGGTGTCGATCCGTATCGGTATCCGCCCAGCGCCGAGGAACTCTCGGCTTTGCGCGACAATCGCGTTTGGCCCAGGATCAATCACAAAGAATATCGAACGATTTATCCGCCCGCGGCACAAATCCTTTCCCGCGGAATAGCGCCGATTCGGAAGATCACTGGATGGAGGGAATTGACGGCCTGGAAAGTGGAAATCTTCCTCTGCGAATTCCTCGGGCTCGTTCTGCTCGGAGCGGGTCTGATCGCGCGGCGCCGGGAGGGCCATCGCGCGCTTCTCTGGTGGGCGTATTCTCCGCTGGCCGCCGTCGAGTTCGCCGGGTCGGGGCATTTGGACGGAGCGGCGGTCGGGATGGTCGGGGCCGCGCTGGGGCTGTGGCTTCTTCGGAAGCGAGTCGGCGCGGGAGTTTGCGCCGCGCTCGCCGTTGGTATCAAGATCATTCCGATCGCCGCAGGAGCGGCGATACCGCGTGTGCGCCGAAAGGAGGCTCTTCTCGGAGGCGCGCTTCTGGCCTCCCTCCTGGTCGTGATTCCTTACCTCTCGGCGGGATCGGATCTCTTCGAGACGCTCAAAGAATACAACCGGAACTGGGAATTCAACGGGGTCCTTCACCGATCCCTCCATGTTGATTCCTGGGTTCCCGCCGTCGAGAATCTTGTTTCTTTTCCGGCTTCGCCGCGTCGCCTCGCGCCGGGAACGCCCCGCGAAAAGGGAATCGCCCGCGCTGTCGCGTCCGGGCTTGTTCTCTCGGCGGGTTTCCTCTGGTCTCTCACGGCCTCCAACACGATTTTCGTCGCTACGATGACTCTCCTTCTCTTCCTCCTCGTTCAGCCGGTCATCTATCCATGGTATCTGACTCATCTCCTTCCTTGGCTCTGTCTCGTTCGTTCCGGATCCGTCGCGCTCTTTCTGGTTCTGAGCGGGTTGACGTACGAGGTCTTGCTGACGGAGGCGCGGTATGGCGTATGGAGGGAGAGAGTGGGATTGCAGAGGGCGATCGTTTTTCTCTTTGTTGCGGCCGCGGTGGGAGAAGTATTGTATCGGCGGAGGATGCGCGGGTATGTGGAAGAGTGAGCGCGTCGGATTGGTGATTCCGGCCTTCAACGAGGAAAGATCCGTGGGAGCGGTCGTGGAGGAATTTCGAGGGCTTTGCGTGGACGGAGCGCCTCTTCTCGATCGGATTGTCGTCTGCGACAATGCCTCGACCGATGCCACGGCCGCGGAGGCGGAGCGGGGAGGAGCCGAGGTTGTGCGCGAGGAGATTCAAGGGTACGGCGCCGCCTGCCTGGCGGGAATCGCAACGTTGGGGGATGATGTTGAGATCGTCGCCTTTGCGGATGCCGATCGATCGGACGATCCCGCGGAACTCCCGCGATTGCTCGAGGAGATTTCGCGGGGAGCCGATCTCGTAATCGGATCGCGGGTTCTGGGGCGAGCGGAGCCGGGGGCTCTGACACCGCAGCAGCGTTTCGGGAACGCCCTGGCCGCGTTCCTCATTCGCCTCCGCTGGAACGCTCCGGTTACGGATCTCGGGCCGTTTCGCGTCATCCGGCGGAGAGCGCTTGAACGACTGGCGATGGCGGATCGGACGTACGGTTGGACGGTCGAGATGCAGGTCAAGGCGATCAAACGAGGGCTTGTAATTCGCGAGGTCCCCGTCACGTATCGAAGACGCGTCGGGAAATCGAAGATCAGCGGAACGGTGAAGGGAACGATCGGAGCCGGAGTCAAGATATTGGGAACGATCTTTCTCGAAGGGCTGATAAGGAAATGAATGCGAGGGAGGAAGGGCGGGGCATCGGGGTCCGGGAGAAGAAAGTGAGATCCGTTGCGGGAGGAAAAGGCGGAAAAGACGCCGGCTTGGGAATCGGCGGTCTCATTGCGGGGGCCTTCTTCGTCGTTCTCCTTCTTTTCTTCGCGGGGATCTTCTTTTCGGAAACGGGGAATGCGACGGAGGAAGGGAGGAGGGGAGAGCAAGGAAAGGGAAATCCTCAGGCTCTTTCCGGCGTTTCCCATCCTCTTCTCCGCGGGATGGCCTTGGGTCTGCACAACGGCGGAGAGTTCGACTACCGTCCGGCAATCGACGAGATCGAGGAGCACGGTGCGGACGCCGTTGAGTTCGTTATTCCGTTCTTTCAATGCGATGTGCATTCGGACACGCCGGGGCCGCGTCGGGGCCGGACGCCTCCTCCGGATGCTCTCGCAAATTTGATTCGTTATGCGCGGCGAAGGAATCTCGACGTCTTCCTTCTTCCGATTGTTTTGTTGGAGAAAGCGGGGAAGCGCGAATGGCGCGGCCGAATGACCCCGACGGATACGGATCTTTGGTGGAAGAATTACCGGCGGCTCCTTCTCGATGTAGCCCGTGCCGGGGAGAAGGGAGGCGCGATGGCGCTCTCCGTCGGATCGGAGTTGGTTTGGTCGGAGCGGTTTCGGTGGCGGTGGGAAGATTTGATCCGGCGGGTGAGAGGAACGTTTTCCGGCTACCTGCTCTACAGCGCCAACTGGGACCATTACGAGCCGGTCACCTTCTGGCAAAGCCTCGACGCCATCGGCATCTCGGGTTATTACGAATTGACGCGGAACCGGAAGGCGGGGATCGAGGAACTGCAAAGGAGTTGGGAAAAGATCCGTGATGAGATACTGGCCTGGCAGGCAACGGTCGGGAAGCCGCTTGTCTTCACGGAGGTCGGGTATCCCGCGGTGGACGGAGGGGCCGTTTATCCGTGGAATTACACGATGGAGGCCGAGCGGGACGATGCGGAACAAGCGCGCGGAATCGAGGCCTTTCGAAGAGCGTGGCGGAAGACCCCCCAACTCGCTGCGGCCTTCATCTACGAATGGGGGGTTCCCGGGGACACGGAAAACCACTACTCTCCTCGAGGCAGAGTGGCGGAGACGTTCCTCCGCCGGTGGTTCGCGGCGGATTATGCGGAGAGAAAGGAGAGGAGGAAGCGATGGAACCGAGAAGTCGAGGGAAAGGTTACGCCGGCCGGCGGGAGGAAGAACAAGGAGAAAGGGTGGGGGAAAGTGGCGAAGAGAAGGGACGGGGAAAGGGAAGAGGCCGAGTGATCGGCGGTCGCGGTTTCAAGAAGATCGGAAGAGGAAGGGGGCTTCCGGCGATATTTCTGGCGGGGCTTGTCCTCTTCGGTTGTGGAGCCGGGATGACACAAAAGGCGGGAAAGGAGAGGCCGCAGGAGGCTTCTCTTCCCGGTGCGGAGCGGCCGGGAGCGGTCTGGGACGATGGATTGGCCGAGGTGGCCTCTTACGAGGGAACGTGGAGGATCTACGGCATCGACAACCCGTTGCGGGAAGCGACGTTGATTACGGTGAAGGAACGCTTCGATCTCGGCAATCACGTCAAATACGAGGGGCAGGAGACGGGAGGGGAGCGCGCGGATATCCTCAAACAGAACATCGTTCTTCTCGTGCCCACGCCCAACTATATGTATCGCATCCTGGGAAGTCTCTTCGTCTTCAGAAGCGATCCATGGAAACT
>RFFU01000139.1 GCA_003697085.1 Candidatus Hydrogenedentota bacterium | reverse complement strand
GACTTTCGAACAAAGAAATCTCCGACACGCTCTGTCTTTCCGAGGGGACCGTGAAGAATCACATCACGGCTTTATTGAGAAAACTGGGGGTGCAGGATCGGACCCAAGCGGCTATTATGGCCTTGAGGATGAAGGAGGTTCCGTAGGAAATGAGCGCGAAGAAAGAGAGAGGCGCGAGAGAGACGCGAAAGCAGGACGGAAAGAGACGCGCGCGGCGGGGGACGAAGAGGAGTCCCTCGGCAAGAGCGCGAAAGCGGCGGCGTTCCTCGAAGCGGGGATTGGCTTCCTTGCCGGAGGCGTTGCGGAATTCGCTCAATGACGCAATCGTGGACAACCGAATCGACGCCGAGTTGCTGTTGGAGGTTGCGGCGGGGGACGAGCCGAACGCCGACCCGGCGCAGGTGGCTCGGATCGAGGAGGCGTTGGCGGCGGACGGCATCTCGGTGACCGATCTCGGCGGCGAACGGGAATCCGCCTCCAAACCGCTTGCCGCCTCCCAGGATCCCTTGCAAATCTACATACGGGACGTCAGTCGAATACCCCTTCTGACCCACGCGGAGGAGAAGAAATACGGAAAGATCGTATTGGAAAGCCGCCAAAAGATCGCGCGGATTCTGGAGAAAGCGGGGATGAGCGCCGCGGAGTTGAGGCGTTATCATCCTGATCCCGCGATCGCCGGCGAAGAGCCTCCTCCGCGGATTCCGGGCCGGCGCAAGAAGGATCTCGTTCCATTGGCGCGTCGTTTAGTGAAGGAAGAGCACAAGTTCGCCGAGGCGCAACGGAGGTTGATCGAGAGCAACCTCCGGCTCGTCATCTCCATCGCTCGGCGCTACACCTCACATGGTCTTCATCTGCTCGATCTGATCAACGAGGGAAATCTCGGTTTGATCCGCGCGATCGAGCGCTTTGATTACCGGATGGGGTATAAATTCTCGACGTACGCCTCGTGGTGGATCCGCCAGGCGGTGCGCCGCGCCATCGCCGACCAGGGACGTCTCATCCGCGTTCCGGTTCATATGGCCGATTCGATCAATCGTTGGATCCGCGTCTCCAGAAAGATCTCCCAGCGGCTCGGGCGGGAACCGACCTTGAGGGAGATGGCCGAGGAACTCGATATCTCGGAACCGCGTCTTCTCGAGATTATGAAGGTCGCCCAAGAGCCGTCGTCGTTGGAGGCCCCGCTGGCCAGCGCGCAGGAATCTTCTTTGGCTGATCTCGTCGAGGACACCAGCGCCGTCTCGCCCTACCGGACCGTGCTTTCCCTGGCCTTTTCCGAGCATCTTCAAAAAATGTTATCGACTCTGAACGAAAAAGAGCGCAGAATTCTTCAGCTGCGTTTCGGGCTGAACGGCAGTCCGGAACACACGCTTGAGGAGGTGGGGCAGATGATGGGAATCACGCGCGAACGGGTCCGTCAGATCGAATCCCGCGCCTTCAAGAAACTGCGCCATTCACGCCTGGCGGCCGAACTCTTCTCGATGCTGACGGAGATGAGGAATGAGGCCTGACCGGAACCGGTCCGGGGAGGGCCGAATGTGAAGGAGGAAGTTTACAAAGAGGGAGCCATTCTCTACTTCGAAAATGATCCCTCCGGAAGGATATTCATCGTTCGTTCGGGCACCGTCGAACTCTCGCGGGAGGCGGGGGATTCGTCGCCGCGGCGTATTCACCCCGGCGAGCTCCTCGGACTTTCCGACTCCCTCGGAGGAAAGCGCCGGATCGGTACCGCCCGCGCCGTCACGAACGTCTCCGCCAATGTCCTCGATGTCGCGGAACTCGAGGCGTTATTGGCCCGGAACGTCGAAGTCGCTCTCAAGGTCATCACCTCCCTCTGTGCTGAACTCCGGGAGATCGACGAGATGATCGTGAGGAGGATGCGCGGCGGAATGGCGGGAACGATGAGCCGGAATGCCGGGCTGCGGATGATCGCCGATCGCTTTCGGCGGAAGAATATGATCCGCGCTGCCCGTTACGCCTATGCCCGTTTCCTCGAGACGGATCCTTCCGGCGAAGAGCGCCTCGAGGCCGCGTTGCATTTGGCCAATCTTTGCGAGAAGGACGGCGAACCGGAACCCGCCTTGGAAATCTACAAGAGATTGATTCAAGAATTCCCCGAGGATCCGCGGCCGATGGGCGCCTACGAACGGCTCCGGGGGTTTCTCGAGACACTGGGAGCCTCCCCGTCATGAATCCCGTTCTGCTCGAGAAATTCGGCCGCGTCTTCAAGGAGGGGGATGTCATCTTCTGTGAGTTCGAGGAAGGGAAGAACTGCTATGTGATCCATGAGGGGCAGGTTGCGATCACGAAGGTATCCGAGGGGGTCGAGAAGACGCTGGCGATCCTCAAGCCCGGAGACATCTTCGGGGAGATGGGAGTCTTGGAGCACAAACCGCGGACGGCGACCGCGCTGGCGATGACCGAGGTTACAGTGCTCGAGCTCGATCTGGCCGGTCTCAAGGCGCTGGTAAAGGCCCAGCCGGCCTTCGCGGCCCGGCTCGGCCGTATTCTCTCCCACCGCATCGTCCAGTCCTATCGCCATCTCGCCAATCTCTCCATCGAGAATCCCCGCTTGCGGGTCGTCGATATGCTTTTGTGGAAGGCGGTCGAGCAGGAGACGGGGCCGCCGTTGGTTCCGTTGTCTCCCGAGGAGATCGCCGAATTCGCGGGGTTGGAGCTGCCCGAAGTCACCAGGGCGCTCAAGGAATTCAGCGAACTCTCCCGCGTGAAGATCTATCAAGATCACATCGAACTCACCGACGTTCGGAGCCTCAAAAGACTGCTTCGCCCCGGAGGGTAACGGAGCGATAGACGGACAGGCATTCCCTCCCGCCCGTGTTCCCCCTTTTCCGTTCCTTCTTTTTCCTTTTTCCGTGTTCTTCTGTGAATTCCGAGGTTTTCTTTTGCCTTTTTCCTTTTTCCCTTTGCCTTTCTCCTGCCCCTGCCGTTGTCCTTGCGCTTGCGCTTGCCCCTTTTCCGTGTCCTCCGTGTTTTCCGCGGTTTTCTTTCCTTCCGTGTCATTTCGTGTTTTCCGTGGTTTCTTTTTGCCTTTTCCCCTTTTCCTTTTCCCTTTTTCTTATTCCGCGTCTTCGGTGGTTTTTTCTGGTAACGCGCACCAAATTTCATATTCTCGACCCGTTATGCATCAGGGCGGGAAACCTCATCCTTTGTGCTCGGCGCGCCTCCCGGCGGCGCGGCGCTTTTAAATAATGCCGAATCGTTCCCCGGTAAAACTCTGGATCACCGTCTCGCTTCTCGGTGTCGCCGTGCTCCAGTACCCGATGAAGGAAAAGATCACGGAAAAGACGGCCGAGGAATCGATCTCTCCGTACGTGACGGCGAATGATTGGCTGGGTCGGATCGCGCGCCCGAATTCACGCTCGAAACCCTCGAGGGAGACACCTTTACCCTTTCGGACCACGTCGGCCGGAAGACGATCATACTCAACTTCTTCACGACCTGGTGCGGTCCTTGTCGAAGAGAAATGCCGGAACTCGAACGATTCTACCGCAGGAACCGCGATAATAACCTCCTTCTCGTCGGCATCAATGTGGAGGAGAACCGGGAGAAGGTCGCGGCTTTCCGGGAAAAATTCGACCTTACGTTTCCTCTGCTCCTCGACGAGGACGGCGTCATTTCGGAGCGATACGACGTGATGAGTTATCCGCGGACGATCGTCATCGGTCCGTTCGGCCGAGTTCAACTCTACGAGATCGGAATGATCAGCAACGCCGACCTCTCGCTGGAACCGCTTCTTTCGCCCAACAATGAGGTTTTCTCGAAGGGGGGAGGTATGACGAAGGAGCGATTTCTTGAGGAGGTCGAGAATTCCAGGCGGAAGCGTGAGAAGAAGGAGAAATCGGAGGGGCTGCTCGAAGGGCTCTCGCCCCGCGCCGTCGTAATTGCCAAGACGATGCCGTGCCCCTGCGGTTGCGAGCAGGGCAGTGTCAAGGAGTGTTCCTGCGGCACGGCGAAGAAAGTCATCGCCGCCTTGCGAAAGGAAGACCTTGAAGGGCGGGATACCGCCGCCGTGATACGGGAACTGAATCGGCGATTCTGTGTTGGAGGAAAGAAATGAGCAACGGGGCTCGTTGGTTTTTCCAACGACCTCCGTTGCTCCGTACGGCCGCCGCTGGGAAAGTCGGCAGTTGAGGGCGGGAGAGTTATGACGGCGGTTTTGGAGGTCGAGGGACTGCGGAAACGTTTTCGGGGAACGCTCTTCCGCCGTTCGGTCGAGGCGCTCAAGGGAGTCGATTTTTGCGTGCGGCGCGGAGACATCTTCGGATTGCTCGGCCCCAACGGCGCCGGAAAATCGACCGCAATGTATTGCTTCCTCGGCCTGTTGCGTCCCACCGCGGGTTCCGTTCGGCTCAACGGCGAACGTCCCGAGATCGGAAGCGCGCTTTTCGAGAAGGTCGCGTATCTTCCGGAGGAGCCGCATTACCCGCTCTATCTCACCGTCGAGGAGGCCTTGCGCTATTACGCCTCGCTCTACGACACGCCGATTCCGCCGCATCGCCTCGAGGCCGCTCTGGAAGAGGTCGGAATGGCGAAGTGGCGGAAGATGCGGCTGACGAAGTGTTCCAAGGGAATGAAACAGAAGCTCGGAATCGCCGCCAGCCTCATCAACGACCCCGAAGTCCTCTTCCTCGATGAGCCCACGCGCGGCCTGGATCCCGTCATCGTCAAGGAGTTCCGCGACATCCTTCTGAAGCGCAACCGCCGTGGAACCACGGTGATTCTCAATTCTCACGTTCTCTCCGAGGTCGAGATGATCTGTAACCGGGTGGCGATCCTGAACAAGGGAGAAGTCATCCTGGACGGAGAACTGGAGGAGATCCTGCGCGTCGGGTCGAACTGCTACGAAATCCGGTGCTCGCCCTTCACAGACCCTCCACCTTCCTTCACGGTGCTTCAGAAGACGGAAACCGAGTGGAAGGGGGAACTGCCGGCCGGCGAAATCGAAGAGTTCATCCATACCTTAACGGCGCGGGGAGGAACGCTGTTTGAATGCCGCTTCCGCAAGCGCACGCTCGAGGAGGTCTTCGTCGAGCGGGTCCGGGAGGGAGAGGAAAAGACGGAAGAAAACGCCGTTCTTGGGACGAGCGCAGGGGCGCCGTTCGCGAGCGGAACGGTGGATGAAGGGGAGGAGCCGGCGGTTGGCGGAAGCAATGAGGAGGAGCGCGGATGAAGAAGCGCTTCCTGAGCAATGTCAAACTGCAGATCCTCTTTCTCGTCAGAAACAGGCTTCTCCTCGTCCTCGCCTTTTTCTTCTCCGTGATGCCGCTCTTCTTCATCATTCCCTTCTTTCTCTTCACCTCCGCGAACCTCGATTTCGATTTCGTCAGGACGCTTGTCGAGGTGGCGGACGGATTGATCTTCTTGATTCTTCTGATCGCGGCCGCGATGAGCCTTGATCATCACAAACGTCAACGGCTGCTGAAGATGGTCTTCACCAGGCCCTGTTCGGCCGAGAACTATCTGGCCGCCAATCTCGCCGCCCTTCTTTTCGTCGGCTCCCTCGCTTATCTGCTCCTCTTCGCTGGTGGATGCGCCTTTCTTTTCTGGAAGGGCGTGCCGTTTCCAACCGCCTTCCCCGTCGTGATCCTGAACAAGATCTTTTCGCTTGCGATCGCGCTCTCCTGGGTCCTCCTTCTGGGGACCTTCATCCACCCCGCCCTCGTTCTGATGGCCTTCCTCTTCCTCAACGAACAGAGTTTCTATCAGTTGGCCGTTGTGGCGAAAGGCGTGGCGCAAACCCTTGCCCATCCCTGGGGCAAATTGGCGGCACGAACCGTGTCCGCGATCAGTCATGCGATCTATGTTATTCTCCCGTCCTTCGTTCCCTTGCGCCGTTTTCAGGAAACGCTCGAACGAACCTATCGCTGGGAGGACGGAACCGGTGCCGCGCTGCTGTACATCTTCGCCTACACACTGGCGACGGTGATTTTCTGTCACCGCACCGCCTCGGCGATCTTGCGCCGGCAGGAGCACTCGTAACTTGGTTCGACGCTTCTTCGAGGCTCCGTCTCAAGCGACGGAGCGGATACTGACCATCCCTTGGGATTTGTAGGGGCGACTGGCGGGGTACCCGGCAGCGATCCGCAGACTGGAGAACACGCGCTCCTTTCCGGCGGGTGGGATGCCTGCTTGTCGACAGACGCTTCCACGTTCCCAGGGACGGCGCCGCCGCGGGCGGGACTTCGTGCAGGCAGGATGCCCGCGCCACGTTTAAACCCGCTTTTCCCTCGCCTCGTCGGGGACCTGCCTGCCGCGCGGCACGCGGCGGAGGCGGGGAGGGTGGGGTGAG
>RFFU01000138.1 GCA_003697085.1 Candidatus Hydrogenedentota bacterium | reverse complement strand
AACCTGTAAAACAACCCGTTATGAAAAGGGTTGCGCTTGATCATGCCTCCCCGGGCAGGACTCGCCCTCCGCTCGGCGCGCGTCGTGCGCACCTCACTGCGGGCGGCCGCGGAAGTTCTCGCCGCGTCCGTGCGGCTCGGCAGCCGCCGGGCTGCCCACTTCCCCGGCTTCGAGTCCTGCGGTTGTTTGGGGGATGGGGAGTTTGAGAGTCGTTTGGGGGCTTGATTATTCTCATAACCTGCTCCCCGGGCAGGACTCGAACCTGCGGCGGGACGGTTAACAGCCGTCTGCTCTACCAACTGAGCTACCGGGGATCGTTCGATGAACCGCAAATCTCTTATACCAAATTCGACCGAGTTCGGCAAGACCTTGATCTCGTTCAAAAGAAGCGTACGATTTTTCCGTATCCGCCGGCGGATAGGACGGATTTTGCAAGGAATGGGAAGACGGGCATCGAAAAAATTTTTTTCGATAGGTGGCTATTCTTTTCAAAATTCTGTATAATATCGATGAGAGACGTTGTTGGGGGCGCACAGGAATTGACGGCGGAGGAATGCCGTCGGTGGCGCGCCGGGGCTCGTCGGGTGGCCTCGTCAAAAAAGACTCGGCAAACATCAACTGCCAACAACGAATTGGCTCTCGCCGCTTAATCAAGCGGCAGGTCGTAACGGCGACGCCCACTAACCGATTACGGCCTCACTGAGTGGGCTGTCCCCGCCGGTGGGTTCCGGGGCCGGCGGGCGAGGATGCCTTCTCGGGACTGGCGTGGAGGTGAGCCTGTCCGTGGGCGCGTTTCCGCGCGAGAATCAATACACGCGACTACGCGCGTAGAGACCGGCCGCAAACCCCGACCGGACGTGGGTTCGATTCCCACCGCCTCCACCAAAAGAACCGTGCCCGTCAGGGTACGGTTCTTTTGGTAAGAAGAAGGGAATCGAACGGGAAATTGTCGTGCAGCCGAGCGGCTGCCGAGGCGCGGCGCCCGCTCGCAGAGGAACTTTCCGCCGTCACTTTACAACGACGATCTCCACGTCTCCTTCACGACGAAGCACCTTTACTCCGACATCGTTCGGATGGCGCTCGAGAAGAAGGTCGACACGGGCCTCGGGCAGAGTGAGATTTCGGATCTCCACGCGTTCGAGAAACGGCGGCAACAGCGGCCGGTTCAGAAGGACGTGTCGACGATGAGCGTCGAGTTCGATGCCGATCGTGGATTGAAGGAGCCAGAAGGCGACCGCCGCCGCCCAGGCTTGAGGCGAACACGCAACCGGGTACAACGTCGGTCCTTGCTCGGGCCGGCGGGGAAAGCCGCAAAAGAGTTCGGGCATTCTGCGGTCCTCCACATAGAGACTCGCATCGAATAATGCCGTCAAGAGGCGGAGGACTTTATCGTGGAGACCATAACGGGCGAAACCCGCGGCGATGACGGCGTTGTCGTGCGGCCAAACCGATCCGTTGTGATAGGAAAGGGGATTGTAACGGGGGGATCGACTCGAGAGTGTCCGAATACCCCAACCGGAAAAGAGGTCATTCTGAAAAAGGGATTCCGCAACCGTTTCCGCCCGTGCCCGTGATACGATCCCCGTCCAAAGAAGATGTCCCGGATTCGACGTGCGAAGGCGGAGTGGGCGTTTTTCTCCGTCCAGACCCAATACGTACATTCCAAGAGCTTCGTCCCAGAATACTTCCTCGAATTGTCTGCGGAGTGCTTCCGCCTTTTCTTCCTCGGCCTCCGCACGCTCCGGCTCATTCCAGGCGCGGAAAAGCGTCGCGGCGGCCTTTCGAGCGGCGAAGACGTATCCTTGTACCTCGCAGGGCGCAATCGGTCCCTCGGCCAGATCTCCGTTTTCATGGAAATAAGCCTCGCAGGAATCCTTCCACGCATGGTTTCGCAGGCCGTTGGGTGAGCGTCGGAGGTATTCGACGAAGCCGTCGCCGTCACGATCACCGTAACGCGCGATCCATTCCAACGCTCTTTCAAAAGCAGGGCGGATCGTTTCAAGCGTCTCGCAATCCCTCGTGCGTTTGAAATACTCGCCGGCGAGAATGACGAAGAGAGGAGTGGCGTCGGCGCTCCCGTAATAACAAGCGTACGGAATTTCGCCGGTTGCAACCATTTCCCCGCTTCGGGCCTCATGGAGGATTTTTCCAGGTTCAGCGTCGACCGAGGGATCGTCCTCGAGCGCCTGGGTTCGGGCGAGGAAAGAGAGGACGGCCCGCGCCGGAGCGGGATTGATCCAGAGATAGGCCAAGGCCGTGAGAATTCCGTCGCGGCCGAACGGAGCTGAAAACCAGGGTATCCCGGCGTACGGATAGGGTCCGTCTCGTGTCTCCGTGAAGAGCGTATGAAGATCGTTGCGCGAAACGCGGAGCCAATCGTTGAAGAGTTCGTTGGCCGTATAAATATCGGCGTCTCTTGCAAGGGCCTTTCGAAGAGAAGATTCCGTTCGTTCCAGAGCGCTTTCCCAATCCTCGGGACGGCGTTGCTCATCGCCTGTTTCGCAGAGAATGCAGAAAGAGACGGTCGTCGCGCCTTGGGGGGGGATCTCCAACCGGAAAAGAACGCGATCCTTCAGGATGAGATCCGGCGGTGGGGAGAAATACAGCCGCGTCCGCCTCTCGACTCCGTCGCGGCCGGAATAACGGAGAAGAATCTCCCGGTTCCCCGCGACAGCGGCTTTCGTCTCGCCGCGCGCTTGCCGTGGAATGCCGCGGACTTCAAAGATGTCCGCGAAGTCCGCGGAGAGACGGAGCGCGATCTCGGCAGGGGCTTCGACGGTTCCGTAATTCGTGCAGCGGATTTTTTCTTGAAGTACACCGGGAGTCAAAAAACGAGAGCGAAAGAGATGCAACGAGTCCGCTTCAGGGTGATCAGGACCTCCGATATTCGCCAGATCCACCGTCAAAAGGACGTTGTTTTCCTTGATGGCGGAGGAGAGGAGTTTCGGACGCGAGCCGTTCAGAAAGAGCTCCAGACCAGCAAGGTGACGGGTGCCGCGGTGAAAGAAACCGTGTTCGCTGTGGAGCGATTGCCGAAGGTCCCCTCTTCTATCGAAAATCACGAAAGAGTCTCCTGCTTTGAGAACACCTCTTCGTTGATCCGCAGGCTCGAACTCCTTTTCCCGTCGCGCCGGGGATTCGGCATCCGCACTAGGACCGGAAGTCGAAAGGTTCGGCCTGCCGAAATCCGTCGTCACAACGTCTAAGCCGTCTTTCGGCGCATATCGATCACCTCGTCCCGTCGCTCAGCCAGGGACCGGTAGAGGGCGACATAGTTCCGCGCCATTCGTTCCGCCGTGAAACGCCTCTCGAAGACCCTTCGAACATCGGCCCGGTCGAGAGATTCGAGGCGGCGAACCGCAGCGGCCGCCTCCGCCAATCCCCGCTCTTCATCGTCCGTCGGCGGGTCCACAATGAAGCCTGTCCGCCCGTCCTCCATTACCTCCGGAACAGAACCCCGTCGATAAGCGATGACGGGAGTCCCGCAAGCGAACGCCTCGATCATAACGAGCCCGAACGGCTCCGGCCAGTCGATCGGGAAGAGGAGTCCCAAGGCGTTTCCAAGGAAGTCTTCCTTTTCCGACTCGCCGATTTCACCCACGAATTCCACAAGGGGATCGTTGAGCAGCGGGCGGATCTGTTCTTTGAAGTACTGCTCGTCCTTGCGGTCGACTTTGGCCGCGATCTTGAGAGGAATCCCGGTCCGCTTTGCGATTCCAATCGCGCGATCGACACGCTTTTCAGGCGAAATTCGCCCGAGAAACGCGAGATATTTTCCCGTATTCGGCTGAAACCGGTAAAGGTCTTTCGGCAGTCCGTGATAAATCGTCGCCTTCCAGTTTAGGTTGGGAAGAGGCCGGCGCTGGTCGTCGGAAATCGAAACAAGCGGCGCATCGGGAAACTTTCCAAAAACTATGGGGAGATAGGGGAGATCCATTCTTCCGTGCATCGTCGCTACATGGGGAACCTTTTGTCGGACCGCCAAGGGGAGATGCAGATAGTCGATATGGAAATGAAGTACATCAAAACGCGGTGCACGATGGAAAACTTCTTCCAGCATTGCCATTTGGATCGCCACTGGTTCCAGGTTCCGTTCGTCGAAACGCAAAGCAATGGGGGTACAAGGAACGAGGTTGGCTGACGTCTTTGAATCCGCTGATGCGAAGAGCGTTACTTCGTGCCCTAATCGGACCAATTCTTCCGTAAGGTAGGAGACGACCCGTTCGGTTCCTCCATACGCTTTCGGTGGAACACTTTCGATCAAAGGGGAAATCTGAGCGATCTTCATCCTCGACCTCCTTTTTCTTCCGCCTTTCCTCCCGTGCCGCCGGAATGAGATCACCGCCCGTAGCGGGAACTCGGTTTTTGGAGCGCGACGTCGCTGCTACGACGGCGACACTAGGAGATAACGTGAGAAATGTCCGGCGGAAAACGCCGGGTTTTCGTTCCTTTCGGTACTAGAAAACCGAACACAGTACCAAGGAAAGACGATAAAATATGGCCCTTTTCGGCTTTCCGTCGAAAACCAAGATTCCATCTTTAGCAACGGCCGTGCCCATTGAAAAATCGACAATTCGAGAAAGAACGATGAAAATTTGGCACTTGTGACTGAATTCCTGTCTCTGCCGGATGGACTTTTCGACACAACGAATTCATAAATCCTTTCTCTCTGTGTTACAATTCCCGCACGATGAAACGAATTTATCTCGACGCCAATTCCACGATGCCGTTACGAGCCGATGTGCGGGAATTCCTTTCGAGTCTTCCTCCGTTGGGCAATCCGTCGTCAATTCATTTGGAGGGAAGGCGGGCGCGGGCCGTCCTGGAAGAGGCGCGCGAACGAATTGCGGCTTGGGCCGGCGTCGAGCCGGAGAAGGTCATTTTTACTTCGGGAGGAACCGAGGCGAACGCGGCCGCTGTTCACGGTTGGATAAGAAGATTGATCGCATGCCGGCGCCGCGGTTCTATCGTTGTCAACGCCGGAAGCCATCCCTCCCTTTGGGAGCCTGCCGGGATCTCCGGGGAATTTACACGAAGAGCCTATTGTAGAAACGATTATTATCCCGCAACGGACGTATGGGGAGGGCTTCGCGACGGGCCGAAGGAGCAGAAGGCATGCGGAACGGGCGAGATTGTGGGGACGATGCCGGACGACGCGGTGCTCGTTCTGGAGACAGCGGCGTCGAGCGAGACGGGAGCGCTGGCCGATCTGGAGCGAAGTCTGGAGGAAGCACGCGCTCACGACGCGTTTCTTCATATCGATGCCGTTCAGATTCCCGGGAAAACAGCCTGTCCCGGAATACTTCGTCGTGCCGATTCTTTCTCTCTTTCGGGGCACAAGATCGGAGCCCCGGCGGGCGCGGGGGTGTTGGTTGTGAACGAGCCCGGCGATTGGGAGCCATTGATCCGAGGCGGGGGACAGGAGTGGGGAAGGCGTTCCGGGACACCTCCGGTGACAGCGGCGGCCGCCTTCGGATTCGCTATCGAGAATCTTCCGGAGCCGGAAAAGACGGCGGCCGAATTGCGCCGCCGCGTCGGGATGCTGCGTTCTCGGATACGAGCGGGAATCGAGGCGAAGGGGGAGCCGGTGTCGAGCGTGGAATTGAGCGACGAGACGGGATTGCCGGGAACGCTGCTGCTGGCCTTCCGACCGGTTCCCGGCGATCTATGCGTGGCGGCCTTGGATGACTCGGGGATCGCGGCATCTTTCGGGACGGCTTGCTCTTCGGGTACAAGCGAGCCTTCACCGGCGCTTTTGCGGTTGGGATTGTCCCGGGAGTTGGCGCGTTCCGCCGTGCGCTTTTCTTTGGATTGGAGGATTACGGACGCCGATGTCGAGGAAGCGGCGGCCCGGATTGTACGAACGGTGCGCCGCTTGGGAAGGGAAGGGGGCGGGACGAGGACCGAGGAGAAATGATTCGGCGCCGGACGAGAGGCCCGCGCCCCCCCTACGGCGCCGGGACGGCGCGATATATTTCATCGATGAAATATGGAGGCGAGCCCGAGGAGTATGACATCCGCGTCGAGGCGGAAAACCCCGTTTGCGGAGACCGCCTCGTGCTCTTCGCTTCCCGTCGCAACGGGCGTCTCTCGCATTTTCGGTGGCAGGCGGTCGGATGCCCTCCCGTTCTGGCTGCGGCCGAGGCGGCCTGCGTGTTGCTCAATGAAGGCGGCGGTGAATCGGACGCGGGGCGTGAAGTCGGGAAGAAGGTCTCCGAGGAAGTCCTGCTGCATTGCCTCGAGGGGCTTCCCGCTTCGAGCCGGCATGCGGTGAAACTCGTCTTGGAAGGCTTGAATAAACTCCACGAAATCGCGGGATACGCTCGAGAGGAAGACGTGACGGAGACGTGAAACGATACTTGAACCGCGACGGATAAGTGTGTTGGAAATGCTCGACCTCGAGAGACACGGAGAAAGCCGGGAGAAAGAAGGCAAGAGGAAGAAGAAATAAAAAGACGCGCTTCGTCCGCTCGCGCTGTCCCTTTTTCTCTTCGCCTTTTCCTTTTGCCTTTTTCCAGTCCCCATCTCTTCTCCAATCTGTTAGCGTTTTCCATTATGGATGAGAGAGGCAAACGAAGTCGTCCGCCCGCTCGGATTCTCTTTTGGATGAATTCCCCGACCTTCGGGGGCACGGAACGAATGAATCTCCGTATCATCGAGCGTCTTCCGCGAGAACGTTTTTCCGTGGATGTCCTCTTTTTCAACGCCGATCGTCCGGATCTCTTGGACGAATATCAGAAGACCACAAACGCCGTCCACGTGCTGTCCCCCCGTCGCGTCAAGGAATTGGTTCGGCTCCTGAAACGGTATGATCTCCTCTACGTCTTCGGCGCGCGCGCCAACCTTCTCGCGCGAACCCTCAAACCCTTCTACAGGGCTTCGCTTCTTTCCGGCCTCCACTCGGTCATTCCCCATACGAATCCTCGGGCGTTCTCCCCGCTTCTTCTCGACCGCCTTACCTGCAATATCTCTGACGCCGTCGTTTCCAATTCCTCGTCCAACATTCGATACCTGCGGGAAAAGTACGGATATCCGAGACGGTATCGCGTTGTTGAACACGGAGTCGATCCGGCGGAGATCGATGCGGCGGAAGTGAGATTTTCACTTCGAGAACGGTTTTTGCTTTCATCGAACTCGTTTTCAATCACGACGATAGGCTCGTTGAACGAGGTCAAAAACCACGGAATGCTCGTCGAAGCCCTCCGCGTCCTCGCGGATGATTCCATCCATGCGTTCTTTATTGGAAAGGGACCGCTTGAATCGGAACTGCGCGCTCTACGAAATCGATATGGATTGGAAAACCAAATTCATATTCTGACGGAAGAACCGGAGGTCTTCTCCTTCTTGAAACAAAGTGATCTTTACGTGTCGGTGTCCCGCATCGAGGGGCTTCCCGGCGCTCTTCTCGAGGCTATGGCCTGCAGCCTTTGCCCCATCGCAACGGCCGTTCCGGGAAACGATCAAGTCGTCGTGGACGGAGAAACCGGGCGGCTCGTTCCGCTGGACGACTCCATGACCCTCGCTTCCGCTATCGCTGATTTGAAGAGGGACGGCGGAGCGCGGAAACGGATGGGGGCTTCCGCCCGCCGGCTCGTCCTTCAACGCTTCAACCTCGATCGTTGTGTCAAAGAGACGGTGTCCCTCTTCGAGGAATTTTTGAGAAAAAACACTTGAAGCGGGAGGGACAAAAACGATCGTTCGTGCCTCTTCGAGATGAAGGAAGAGAGAAGAACCGGCCCGGCGAAACGGTTACACGTTGTAGAGGCCCGGCTTGTACTCCTCCATTCGACCTTGAATCCAGTCACGGGTTCTTTCCAAACCTTCCCTCAGGGAAACCTTCGGCTCGTACCCGAAGATCTCTCGAGCCAGGGTCGGGTCGGCGCAAAGCCGCATAACTTCGCTCTTTTCCGGCCGGACCCGTTCGGGATCGGTCTCGACGGAAAAATCGTTTTCCGTTACTTCCCGGATCAAATCGACAAGTTCTCCGATGGAGACATCATCACCTGTTCCGAGATTGAATGTACCGCCGGCCGTCTTTTCGGAAGACGCGGCTCCGAGAAATCCTTCCACTGTATCTGAAACATACGTGAGGTCTCTTCGCGGTTCCAACGAGCCGACACGAACCACTTGGAAGCCGGCAAGGGCTTGGGTCAGAAGCGTCGGAATGATCGCCCGGGCGCTCTGGCGCGGACCGTAAGTGTTGAACGGTCGGACCGTGACTACCGGAAGGTCGAAGGAACGAAAAAAACTTTCCGCGATCTTGTCTGCTCCGATCTTCGTGGCCGAGTACGGCGATTGTCCTTGAAGCGGATGCTTTTCGTCGATCGGAACATACTGCGCCGTTCCGTAAACCTCGCTCGTCGACGTGTGGACGAACCGCCGGACCTTGGCTCGCAAGGCCGCTTGAAGAAGGTTCGCTGTTCCCTCGACGTTGACACGGACGTATTGAAACGGGGCTCGGTAGGAATAGGGAATCGCGATCAACGCCGCCAGATGGAATACCGTGTCGTGCCCTTTCACCAATTCCTCGCAAAAATTGGCGTCGGTGATGTCTCCGGCGATCACCTCGAGTCCGCCGGAATAAGCATTCGCGAAATCCTCCAACCACCCCCAATGGTTCCGCGAGTTGTATCGGATCAGAGCGGTCACCCTCGCCCCTCGGCGGAGGAGCTCCTCCGTGAGGTGCGAACCGATGAACCCGCCGGCTCCCGTCACAAGACATCGGCGGCCTTGATAGAAATCGTCCGTCATCTCCGCACCTCGGTTCCCGCGTGTCTCCGCGCCTTTCCCCTCCGCGGCCCCCGAATCCTTCCCAGGAAACGCTCGGGATCGGATCGGAAAACTTCCTCCGCTCGAGCGTAGTCATCGAAGCGCCCCAGGTCCATCCATATCCCGTCGTGATGATATACCCCGACCTTCTCCTTGTTTCGCAAAAGGCGGTTTACCAGAGCCGGAAGATCAAGGACCTTCCCGCCGGGAATCTGGGAACAGACCTTCGGATGAAAAACGTAAACACCCGTCGAGATATGGAAGGAGTAGGACGGCTTCTCGACGTATTCTTTCACGATTTCGTCCTCTAAGCGTAAAACCCCCAGTTGAACCTGCTCCTCTTTGCGGTAGGTGCATATCGTGCAGACATTCTTTTTTTCGCGATGGACTTTCATCATTGCGGGGAAATCGACGTCCAAAAGAAGATCTCCGTTGAGAAGAAAAAACGGGTTCTTCGGTTTCGGTAACAACGCGAGGGGTCCGGCCGTGCCCAGCGGCCGGGACTCCTCCAAATACCGGATGCGCAATCCGTAACGACTTCCCGTTCCGACGTACGCGCGGATCATTTCGCCCAGATAACCGATGGAGATATAAACCGTTCGGAATCCCTCGCGGGCCAGACGCGTCAAAAGGATATCGAGTATCGGGCGTTCACCGACGGGAAGAAGCGGTTTCGGGATCGAAACCGTGTAAGGTCGCAACCGCCGTCCCTTACCGCCTGCGAGAATGAGAGCCTGCATAACGGTTGTAGTGTAGTCCGGTTCTCGGTCGAAATTCCACTGCTTTTCGGTTCGAGAAGTCTCTCAAAAAAACAGGCCCCCTATGTCGAATAAGTTCTCCGCCGCCGGGAGTTCCGCGGATGGAGCGCCGATTCTCCAATCCGCAATGGTGGGGCTCGGCTGCTGCTGTCTCCGGAGGCTGAATGGCAAACTTCGGTCAGGGGAGGATTTAGGTGAACAAGCATTCCTGGGAGCGCAGGCCTGCCTGCCGGCAGGTATCTTGCCCGCCTTCCTCGACTCCCGTCACCGAAAGATATCGATTGTGGACAACCGGTACATATTCGCACCATCTCTGAAATTGAAACATCCAACCTGCGAAACGAGATCCCAGCGGTTCCCGTTTCGGATATTGGCACGATGAGTTGGCGATCGAGGTGGCCTTCCGGATCGTCGGGGAAGGCGTGTACCGTCTTCGTTTCTACTTCGCTTCGAAAGGGGAGAGGGGTACACTCGTATTCATTATGGATGGTGAATCCCGAAAGGACGCGACGTTGCCGCGAACGGCGCGGTGGCACAAGTCCCCCCTTCTCGACGCCGGGGAGTGGTCCTTGAAATCCGGAGTCCATACCGTGCGGCTGATCGGCGAGACTTCTTCCCCGGATGGACTCGGCAACGTCGGGGAAATGTGGCTTTTGAGGCGATCGCAATGAGTTCTCGGTCTGTCTTGGACGAGGTGACGGGGGAGCGGTTCCTGTGGGGAACGGCGACCAGCGCGTTTCAGATCGAAGGAGCCGCGTTCGAGGATGGAAAGGGCCCCTCGATCTGGGACGACTTCACGAGGGTTCCCGGGGCCGTCCGAAACGGTCACACGGCCGATGTCGCGTGCGGCCATTATCACCGGTGGAGGGAAGACGTCGCTTTGATGAAACGGATAGGCGTCAATGCCTATCGTTTCTCCGTATCGTGGCCGCGGGTTCGGCCCGGCGGCATCGGAAAGGTCAACCAAAAGGGCCTCGACTTCTACTCCCGCCTCGTGGATGCGTTGCTGGATGCGTCGATCGAACCCTGTGTGACGTTGTATCATTGGGATTTGCCGCGGGAACTGTATCGGCGCGGCGGTTGGCGGAACCGGGAAATCGCGGATTGGTTTGCCGAGTACACCGCGGTTCTCGGCCGAACGCTTGGTGATCGCGTCCGCATTTGGATGACCATAAACGAACCGCAGATGGTTATCGGTCTCGGATACGGTGAGGGACGGCACGCGCCGGGCGAACGCGCGGGACTACGCGACCGCACTGCGATGGTGAATAATCTGCTGCTGGCCCATGGTCGCGCCGTCCAGGCGTTGCGGGCATCGGCTCCCGAGCCCGTCGCGGTGGGACTGGCTCCGCACGTCCTGGGGAAGATCCCCGCGTCCGATTCCCCGGAAGATGTCCGCGCGGCACACCAAGCGATGTTCGAACAGCCCGAACGGAGCGAGATCTCGAATGCGCTCTTCTCCGATCCCGTCCTTCTCGGCCGCTTCCCGGAGGCCTCCGTCGCGGCCCGCGGGCCGGCGGGCGAGGAATTGCGCGAAAACGATCTGTCCGTCATCGCCGCCCCGACCGATTTCGTCGCCTTGAATATCTATGGCGGCGCCGTGGTGCGCTCCGGAGCCGAGGGGGAACCGGAAGAGGTTCCCCACGGACCGAACGTGGGGCTGACATCCTTCAAGTGGCCGGTGACACCGGAATCCCTCTATTGGGGAATGCGTTTCTTCCAAGAACGTTACCGTGTTCCTATCCTCATCTCTGAAAACGGAATGTCCAACAACGACTGGGTGCACGAGGACGGAGCCGTCCACGATCCCCAGCGCATCGACTTCCTCCAGAGGTACCTCGAGCAACTGGAACGAGCAAGGCGGGACGGCATCGACTGCCGAGGGTACTTCCATTGGTCGCTGCTCGATAACTTCGAATGGGGCGAAGGGTACACGCAGCGCTTCGGCTTGGTCTATGTCGATTTCGAAACCCAGGAACGTATTCCGAAGGACTCGGCGCACTTTTATCGGGACTTCATCGCATCCCGGCGATGACTGCACGAAGGGGGGAGAAAAATGGGGGGCAGAAAAACCTTTCCAGCGCTCGTGGGGGATTCCTCGGTGCTTACGCACCTCGGAATGACAATGGCCCCCTGGGAGCGCAGGCATCCTGCCCGCAGGGAACTGCCCTCTCCCGCAGGTTGGAGAACCTGCGCCCCATTTCCTCGATGGAATGTAAATTCTCCAGTCTGCGGCGGCGGCGCGCCAACGTGCTGGATTCGGGCGGGGTGGACTATTCTTATGATATGGCCGGGGAGGTGACAGCGGTGAGCGCGCGTTCGATCACGTATGACGCGGAGGGGCATCTGAAGACGGACAGCACGCCGCAAGGGACGATCTCGTACGACTACGACGCCTTCGAGCGGCGGGCGCGGTCGACGGTCGGCGGGACGGTGACGGTGCGTTTGTGGGACGAGGCGGGAAACGAGGTCGCGCGATATGCGTGGTAATCACGTGTTGGTTAACGACCCCAAGAGTCAATCAAATGCGAGCAATCGGAGAATCTTTTTCTGTGTTTCCTTCTGTTCCTTCATTGCGGGATTATTGGTTTTCCTGGTCGGTTTGGGGATCGGTGTCCGGGATTTCCTATCAAATACACTTTCCGTTCCTGGCATGTTTCTTGTGATTGGTGTCCCCATGATAACGATGTGGAGCCACGGCGGGAAATCGGGTTTCGCGGCATCGGCTCGGCGTTATTGGTTTTTTCCAATATTGATGGGGATGATTGGATTTGAAATCAGCCTTCTGGCTCTCGCTCGAATGAAAACCGCATTGCCTCCCAACGAAGTGTT
>RFFU01000137.1 GCA_003697085.1 Candidatus Hydrogenedentota bacterium | reverse complement strand
CGCTCGTAGCGAAATTGTTATTGGGTCTTCTTGTCGGTTTTGCACTGATGGGGCTTGGAATGTGGGGGATTCTTGTGGGCAAGACTTTGGGGGCCACCTATGCCTCTCGGACCGGAGATACCTCGGAGGAAAGAAAGGCCAAGATTTACGGTTTGATCTGGCTTCTCCTTGGCTTTCTCGTCGTTCTTACCGTGGTCTTCAAGGCGAATTTCGTCGCCCGGAAGGGGGACCTGGGACTGAAACGGGAAGTGGAACGAAATGTTTTCCGAAAGAGGGACGGGTAAACCGGGAAAAGGCGCCTTTTTTTCGCCATGCACCCAGCGCGAGGTATGGCGGATTTGCGGTCGAGATAAAATCGGGAAGTGAGCAGACCCGTTTTGCTTGTCGGACGGGAAGAACGGTTCATTCCGCAAGAAGTGTGACGCCCCGGTCTCGATACCGGGTGTGCCTGCGTTGGCAGGAGACCGGAGCAGAGCGGCGCCGATGAGAAAATCCCTGGACGAGACGGAAATTTCTCGGTACAAACGCTCCGAATGTGGTAACCGTGACACGGAAAATCGAGACGGAGGAAAACGATGGCATTACCAAAACGACGGCATTCCCGGACGCGGAGTCGCAAGCGGCGCAACGCCAAGGCGCTCACTCTACCAACGACGGTACGGTGCCGGGAATGCGGCGAACCGATTCTTCCTCACACGGCCTGCCCCGCTTGCGGAGCATTCTACGGCGAACGACAGGTAATCCGGTTCAAACGAGAAAAAGAAGAAAAGAAAGAATCCGCGGCCCCGGCGTCCGCCTGATTCCGGACGTACTTTTCTCCTTGAGCCGTGACGGCCGAGTCCGGGGGCGATCCGAGCGGGTTCTATGACGCCGAAGACACCGATCGCCATCGACGCAATGGGAGGCGACCGGGGGCCGGCGGCGGTCGTCGAGGGGATTTTGCGGGCACGCGCGCGTTTCGGCGGCAAGTATCTCGTCTTCGGAAGACCGCACGTTCTCGAACAGGAATTCCAGAAACTTTCCGGAAGCATCCCGGAAGAAATCGTGATTCGACCGGCGAACGAGATCATCACAATGGACGACGCCCCCGTTGAGGCAATTCGCGAGAAGAAAAATTCCTCGCTCGTCCTTGCCGCTCGCGCCGTGCGTGAAAAAAACGCCGCCGCGATCGTCTCGCCCGGAAACACCGGAGCCGTCCTTGCCGCGGGAACATTGATCCTGGGACGGTGTCGCGGAGTGGAACGCGCAGGGATCGCCGCTGTCATCCCCACGCCCGAACACTATTCCGTTCTGATCGACGTCGGAGCCAATGTCGATTGCCGACCGATTCATCTTCTTCATTTCGCTATAATGGGAATGGTCTATGCTCGCGTTACACTGGGAATCCAACGACCTCGGATCGGACTCCTCTCCATCGGCGAGGAACGCTCAAAGGGAAATGAGCTGACACTCGCGGCCGCACCTCTCTGTGAACAGTTCTTCCGTTCGATCGACAGTGACCGAGGAGTCTTTCTCGGAAACATCGAGGGCCGGGACATCGTAAACGGCCGGGCTGATGTCGTTGTCTGCGATGGATTTACGGGAAATGCCGTTCTCAAATTCGGCGAGGCGCTCGCCTTTACCATCACCGATCTTCTCAAGGAACGTATCACGGCCGGGCCCGTCCGAAAGATCGGCGCTCTTCTGCTCCGCGGAGCGTTCCGCGAACTGAAAAATAAGATCGACTACAGCGAGTACGGCGGCGCTCCTCTCTTGGGCGTCCGTTCCCCTTGCATTATCTGTCACGGTTCGAGCAATCCACGCGCCATTATGAATGCGCTCCGCGTGGCCCGAGAACAGATCGAACAGGACATCTGCGGCCGCATCGAACGGATGGTTTCCGAGTTTACGAACGGGGGAAACGGAGATAATCTCAAACGGAAAGGGATCGTTTCAGCAGAAGAACGGAAGCGAAAGGAGGATGTATGACGAAGACTGCGTTTCTTTTTCCCGGTCAAGGCTCTCAATCTTTGGGTATGGGAAAGGAATTGGCCGAAGCGTATCCCGAGGCTCGTAAACTTTTCGAACGAGCCAACGAAATCCTCGGTTTTCCTCTCACAAGAATTATGTGGGAAGGCCCGGAAGAGGAACTGAAGCGGACGGATCGAACCCAGCCGGCCATTTTCGTCAACTCCGCCGCAGCGTTTCATGTTCTTCTCCAAAACAATATCAAACCAGAGGCGGCCGCCGGTCACAGCGTCGGTGAATACGCCGCACTCTACGCCGCCGGCGTCTTCTCTTTCGACGAAGCTCTCCGCCTCGTCATGATACGGTCCCAGGCGATGCAGGAGGCTGGGGAAGCCTCTCCGGGAGGAATGTCCGCTATTTTGGGGTTGCCCGAGGAGGATGTGCGAAAGGTTTGTGAGGAAGTGCGCCGCACAGGGAAGGGGTGCGTCCAGGTCGCGAATCTCAATTCCCCCGGACAGATCGTCGTCTCCGGCGATCCCGTCGGCCTCGATCTCGCTCGCCGTCTCGCACATATGACGGGCGCGCCCAAGGTCGTTCCGCTCCCTGTCAGCGGTGCTTGGCACAGTTCCCTGATGAAATCGGCGGAACGCCGGGTTGCTGGGGCGTTAGCCGAGGTTCCGATGTCTCCTCCACGCTTCCCCGTCATCTCCAATGTCACCGCACGTCCTTTCGAGAATCCCGAAGAAATCCGCCGACTCCTCGAGGCGCAGATTTGCGGTGCCGTGCGGTGGGAGGACTCGATTCGTTACCTTGTCGAAAACGGGGTGGAGCGATTCATCGAGGTCGGGCACGGGAAGGTTTTGAGCGGCTTGATGCGACGCATTCACCGAGCAGCCGCTGTCTTCCAGGCCGGCCACCCCGATGCCATCGCCAAACTTTTGGCCGCGTGAGTTCCTTG
>RFFU01000136.1 GCA_003697085.1 Candidatus Hydrogenedentota bacterium | reverse complement strand
TCCTCCCCCTTCTTTCCCCCCCTTCGCCCGCCTACAACACCCCTTTTGTCGAGGGGACGCCGACGATGCGGCTATCCACGACCACCGCGTCCCTCAACGCAACCGCCGTCGATTTGAAGGCACTCTCCACGATATGATGCGGATTCATGCCCCGCCGAATCTCCATATGCATTGTGATCTCGGCGTTCGTTGCGAACGCCCGAAAGAAATCCTCCGCGAGGTATGAGTCAAAGGTGCCCGTCTTCTCCTTCGGGAATTCACCCGCGAGAAAATAGCCGCCCCGGCCGGAGATGTCGAGGTCGACGACGACGAGCGCTTCGTCGAGAGGAACGGCGGCGGAACCGAAACGCCGAATCGAACGCTTCTCGCCCAAAGCCTGCCGGAATGCTTGCCCCAAAAGAATCCCCACATCCTCGACGGTGTGGTGATCGTCAATGTGCCTATCTCCACTCCCCTGCACTATAATGTCCATCAAACCGTGTCGGCCCAGCTGATCCAGCATATGGTCGAAAAAGCCTATCCCCGTCTCCGCCTTCACCTCACCGGATCCGTCCAACCGGACCGTCACCGCTAACTCCGTCTCCCGTGTCTTTCGTTCCCTCCGCGCGATGCGCTCAACCATAATCTCGAATGACCTCCAAAAGCCTCTTTGTCTCCCGCGCCGTTCCGACCGTGATCCTCACCCCCGCCGCCGTCCGCGGTTCCCGACCGAACCATCGTACCAAAATCCCCCGCGCTCTCAAGAACTCATACGCCCGCCCCCCTTCCCGATCCGGCGGCTCCGCGAAAACGAAGTTGGCGCCGCTCGGATACACCTTCCACCCCGCCTCCGTCAAACCCTCGGCCAATCTCTCCCGCTCCGCAACGATCTTCTCCCTTATCTCCCGCGCGTACTCCTCGTCCCGCAGCGCCGCCGCCGCTCCGGCCGCTGAAAGCACCCCGACATTGTAAGAATCCTTCAACAAAAGAAGTTCGTCGATGCGGCGGCGATCCGCTATCGCAAACCCGACTCTCAATCCCGCCAACGCATACGACTTCGACAACGTTCTCACAACGACCAGATGCGCAAACCTCTCGATCAACGGTATCGCCGTCTCGCCGCTGAAATCCGCGTACGCTTCGTCAACAACCACCAAACTCCTTGTCCCTTCCGTACGCGCACACAGTTCCTCGATATCCTTCCGCGGCGTGACGGTTCCGGTCGGCGAATTCGGCGTACAGAGAAGAACCATTCGCGCGCCGGCGCCGGCCAGTTGCTCCGCATTCACCGAATAATCGCCGCGTCGGGAATCTTCGATCACGCGGGCTCCAACCTGCCGAGCGAGAACCGCGTAAAGAGTGTAGGTCGGGACGGACCATGCCACCCTATCCCCCGGCTCCACATAGGCTTGAAAAAGAAGCCGCAATACTTCATCCGATCCGTTTCCAACGAAGACATTCCTTCGATCGACACGCCAGGCTTCCGCCGCCGCATCCCTCGCCTCGTCCGCCGCCGGTGACGGATAACGGTTCAGCCTCGCAACAGCCGCCGAAATCGCTTCTCGGACACGCGGAGAAGGCGGATACGGGGATTCGTTCGTGTTCAACTTGATCCGATTCCCCGCTCCCTGTTCCCCGGGTACATACGGTTCAAGTCCTTGAAGGGAGGAACGCAGGAAGGATTCTGGTACTTCTCCGTTCTTCATCTCCCGACGCGCCTTCCGGTTTTCCTCCGATTCTTTCCCAAGGTCTCTCTTCGGACCCGCAGCGACCTCGCGTGCCCTTCCAACGACTCCGCCCGCGCAAGCCGCTCGCCGACCCGAGCCAATCTCCGAAAAGCCGCCCGCGTGAATTCCTGAACCGAGGAGATCCTCTGAAAATCGGAGGCGTCGAGCGGTCCCCGAAAACGCGCGGTACCGGAGGTTGGAAGAATATGATTCGGGCCGGACACATAATCGCCCAAAACCTCCGGTGCGAATTCCCCGATGAAGATCGCTCCGGCCGCGCGCACCCTCACCGCGATTTCCCAGGGATTTCTTGTGAGGATTTCGAGATGTTCCGGTGCCATCGCATCCGCAACCTCGATCAGTTCCCGCCGTGAACGGCAGCGAATCACCATTCCACGATCTCCCAAAGCACGCTCGGCGATCGACGACCGCGGTAGTTTTCGAAGTTGACGGCGCAATTCGTCCATCACCGCCGGAATCTCCCTCGAGGACGTCGTCGCCAGCACCGGCGCCGCCGCCGGATCGTGCTCCGCTTGCGCGAGAAGATCCGCCGCGATGACTTCCGCCGGCGAGGAACCATCCGAAAGAACGAGCAATTCCGTCGGACCGGCCAGCATATCGATCCCGACGACTCCGAAGACCTGCCGCTTGGCTTCCGTGACATAGCGGTTGCCGGGACCGACGATCTTCTCGACCGGCCTCACGGATTCCGTCCCGAAGGCCAAGGCCGCGATCGCTTGAGCGCCCCCCATTGCGTAAATCTCCGTCACGCCCGCGACCTCCGCGGCCGCGCGAATCTCCTCCCCGATCGGCGGTGGACTCGCCACGACGATATCGCAAACGCCCGCCGCGCGCGCCGCCCCCGCCGCCATCAGAAGCGTCGAGAAGAGGGGGGCCGATCCGCCGGGGACATAGATTCCGATGCGGTCCAGCGGCCGCACGATTCTCCCCCACCGTCCTCCCTCGCCGTCCGATTCAATCCCGCTCTCCGCCGCAAAACGGGAATGGTAATCCAGAATCCGCCTCCATGCCGCCTCCATGTCCTCTCGAAATTGTTTCGATATGCCGCGAGGAGACCGAGCCCCGACCCGAACCCTCCTCAACACCACGCCATCCCATAACCGCGTGTACCGCTTCACCGCCGCGTCCCCCTCGGATCGCACAGCGGCTATCACCTCCGCAACCTGCGCACGCAGTTCCTCCGTAAAAGAAATACGGCCGCTCAAACGACGAAGTCCCTCGTTGAACGAAACGACGGTGATCAGTGAAGACTCCAACCGCCTCGCGGCGCGCGCGCGACGGCCCCTCGATACGCTCACGTCCTCTTCTCCTCTCCCTTCCATCCCGCAATCTCCTCCAACAAGCGCACCGTCTCGTCGATTCTGGAGTACCGCGTTCGATAAGCCGTCCGATTCGCAATCAGGCGGGCGCGCGAGGTTCGAATCTCCTCAACGATTCTCAAACGATTCGCCTTCAGCGTCTCCCCCGTCTCAACGAGATCAACGATCCCGTCGGCGATCCCCGATCGCGCCGCCAATTCGACTGAACCCGCGAGTTTGACCACCTCGACGGTCCGGCCGCGCGAGCGAAAGTAGTCTTCAGCCGTTCGCGGGTACTTCGTCGCTACCCTCGCAATTGGCTCCGCCGCGGATTCCACCGGCACCGCCAATACCAGACGGCAGAAACCGTAATCAAGAGTCATCAATTCGTACAACTCCGCTCTCTCCGCGAACTCCCAAAGTGTGTCTTCACCGACAACGCCGATATCCGCCGCCCCGTGAACCACGTAAGTCGGAACATCGGCGGCACGAACCACCAGGGCCTCGACCTGACCGGAACGATCCGGCAACGTCAAAGTTTTTGTCTTCCCAAGATCGGGAAACGTTATCCCCACGCGCGCCAGCGCCGCGACCGTCTCTTCCATCAAGCGCCCCTTCGGTAAGGCAATCCTGATCACGTTTTCCATGATCCTCGCTCTCCCTCTCCTTCCCTAAAGCGCGCACTCTATACGATCACTCCGCCCGTGAGAAGAACGCGATACGAACCACGCTCCCCCGGCCCTCGTCCTTCCCCCGTGCCTTTGCCCCTTTCCTTGCGCCTTCTATTCCGGCAGCGCTCAGGGGGCGCCCCTACGTTGGCCTCGCTCCTGCCCTGTCCTTGCCCTTGCACCTCCCCTTCTTTTTTCCCCTTGCCTTTTGCCTTTTGACTTTTGCCTTTCTCTTTTTCCGCGTCTTCGGTGGATTTCCTCGTTTACCGTTGTTCGTCCACCGTTATTCGTTTTTCGCTACGGCACGTTGAGCGGCAGAAATCAAGGCTCAAACGTTAAACGGTGGGCGATAAACGATGAACGAACATCACTTTTCCCCTTTCGCCTTTTGCCTTTGCCCTCCCCGCCCTTGCCTTTGCCCTTACCATCCCTTTCCGTGCATTCCGTGTGTTCCGTGGTTCTTCTTCGTTTACCGTTTTTCGTTTACCGTTCTTCGTCTTCTAGCCGATTGCGCTCGGAAACCCGGGCCGTTTCTTCGCAGACAAGTGTGTCCGCGCTTCCCATTTCCTTTTCTCTCTTTCCTTTTGCATTTTGGATTTTGATTTTTTCCTTTCCTTTTTCGTGTGCTCCGTGTGTTCCGCGGTTCCCTCTCCCCCCCTCCTCACCTTTTTTCCTTTCTCTCTGTGTCTCTGCGCCTCTGTGGCAAATCCCCTTTTCGTGCCATTCCGTGTGTTCCGTGGTTCCTTCCCTTCCGTGTCCGCCGAAACTGTCAAATTGTAAGAATGACACCTTTTTCGAGAAGGAACGGAAGAAAGGTGATCGAGAAATTCATCAGCGAATGAAGGAGCCAGGGAGCAAGGAGCCTTCCGGAAAAGACGTAAAGCGCCCCTAATGCGATTCCGGCAAGGAAGCGTGCCCAGAAGATTTCCGGCTGGAAATGGAGAAAAGAAAAGACGGCGGCCGAAAAGAGAATCGCCACGGGGGAAGCCATTCGCCCCCAATACGGCCGTATCGCTCCGTACAACACGCCTAAAACCCCCGCCCGAAAAACAACCTCCTCGAGAAGGGGAACGACCACGATCGATAACAACCACTCCCAACACAGTTTGCGAGGAGCCCAGACGGAACGAAAGACGGGCAGAGCCGTCTTCTCGAAAATCGCTGCCTTCATCAGGAGAATTCCCAGACTCAATGCCCCCAGGAGGATCGAAGCGGCAAGAACGACCGCAAGAAGATCCGATACCGTCTCCCCTTTTTCCGGCGGCAGGATCCGAAGGCTTACACCCGCGCGATTTTGTAGAAGAAGAGCGGTCAAACCAAGAGCGGCCCCCAGAGACGCAGTTGAGGAATGGGCGCCGGGAAGGAGCCGGAGAAATCCCAAGGCGATGATCCCCGCACCGAAGGCCTCCAGCAATCCGGCCGGGCGCAAGGAACCGATCGCCGTCGCTCTCCGCGGGGATTCCCTCTTCTCTTTGGAACACCTTCTCCGCCAAAGCCGGAAAAGCATTCCGGACAGAATCAAGAGGATCGGCGAAACAATAACGCCGTAATTCGCGATCCGTTCCACGGGCAAACTCCTTACAGCGCCCTCCGCTTTCCCACTTCCCCCTACCAACGAGTAAACCGCTAGAATCGCCGTAAGAATCAGCCAATTCTGGATCCGTTCGCCCGGCGCCGAAGTCTGCTCCGTTTCCAATGTGTCCCGATTTTTTTTCTTTCCCATTCCGCTTCGCCTCCCCTTATAATCCGAAACGACTCGTATGAAAAGAACTCCTCGGATAAGTTCCTCCTGCCTCCGTGCGATGTCGGTCCGTATTCTCGGAGCGATTCTACTCTTTTTCTCGTCTGGTTCCGTCCATTCGGCCGCAACGGAACAAGCCGGACAATATCTCCTCGACGTCGCCACGGCCCGCTCCTCCTCCGAAATCTGGAGCCTTCTCTCCGATCCCGACTTCCGCCAAGCCTCTTCCTCAAACCCGCTTCTCGAAAGCCTCCTTCGCGAACGCCTCTATCTAACTGATCGCGATCTTTCCGACCCGACGACGCCCGTTCCACGGATTCGATGGACGAATTGGGTCTTCGAGACGGAATTGCGGTTCGGTCCACTCGCCGTGGAAGGCGTCGAGACCGCACTTCCGTCTTATCCGTTGCGCCCCACGGAGGCCTCACCCACGTGGAAAAGTTTGATGGTCCGACGTCAAAATCCCGGCGCCGCGCTCGACAGATCACCATCATCGCAAGCCTGGACTCTTGCGATGCGGAACAACGCGACCTTCGAAGCGGGTTCAACAACCGCCCTCCCCTCGAACTTTCCCCTACGTTATCTTCCGGACCCTCAATCGAGAATCTTGGGAATTCTCGGGAAAGGGGAACGCGTCCGCATTGTGGAACACCGCAACGGCTGGTACCTCGTCATCACCTCGCGCCGACAAATCGGATACCTCCCAGAATCAGCATTCTCGGGTTCCGCTTCCAAATCTCCTTCGGACTCCCTCGGTTTCTCTCCTCTCGCCGACACCGCGGGTTCCGTCTTCGTCGCGCCGGAATTCTTCGGCGCTTTGTCGCGCCTGAAGGCTTATCCGCAAGGGCGCTGGACACGCTGGGGTTGGGTCCCCCGCTGAAATTGCGCATTCCCGTACTTTTCGTTTTCCTCAGCGCCCTTTCCTCTTGACGTCGGGGGGGACCTTCCCTTTCAATACACCCGTTGCCGGGCGATGGAATTTGATCCAGCCAAGGGGGGCGCCTTGAAGTCGCGCCGCTACGCGCGAATTTATCCTTGGAGTCGGAGGAACAGCGATGCTGAAGGCAGGACCTAAGGGGCGTATTGGAATCGTCGTCGGAGGCGGGCCGGCGCCGGGAATCAACGGAGTCATCAGCGCCGTCACCATCGAGGCGATCAACTCGGGATTCGAAGTCTACGGCTTCTATGATGGTTTCGCCCATCTGTCCGAGGGAGTAAGGAACTTTAACAATCTCAAGATCGAGTCGGTCAGCCGAATTCAGAACACGGGCGGAAGCATTTTGCGAACCTCGCGGGTCAATCCGACGAAGAATCCGGCGCACCTGGAAAACGTCGTCCGCACACTCGTCGGCCTCAACGTCACCCACCTCGTGACCATCGGCGGCGACGACACCGCTTTCTCCGCCTCCAAGGTCTCCGAATTCGCCAAGGAGAAGATGGGCCTTTCGCTCCACGTCGCCCACGTCCCCAAGACGATCGACAACGATCTTCCCCTTCCTCAAGGAATCCCCACCTTCGGCTATCAAACGGCTCGCGAGATCGGGACGGAACTGATCCGAAACCTTATGGAAGATGCGAAGACGAGCAGCCGGTGGTTTCTCGCGGTGATGATGGGACGAACGGCGGGACACCTGGCGCTGGGTGCAGGGAAGTCGGCCGGAGCGACGATCACGATCATTCCGGAGGAATTCCAGGAGAAGGTCCGGATCAACCACATCGCCGATATTCTCGCCGGCTCCATCATAAAACGCCTCAGTTTCGATCGGCGGTACGGCGTCGCTGTCCTGGCGGAAGGACTTCTCGAAAAACTCGCCGCCGAGGATCTCGAGATCATCGAGGGAATCGAGCGCGACGCGCACGGACATATCCGACTGGCCGAAGTCAATTTCTCGGACATCATCAAGAAGGCCGTCAAACGTGTCCTGGAAGAGTTTGGGATTTCCCTGACATTGGTGGATAAAGAAATCGGATACGAATTACGCTGTGCTCCGCCGGTCGCCTTCGATGTCGAATACACCAGAAACCTCGGGTACGCCGCCGTCGATTTCCTTCTGCGAGGCGGCAACCGTGCCTTGATATCGATTCAGAACAATAAGATCGTTCCGATTCCGTTCGAAAAAATCCGGGATCCGGAGACGGGACGCACAAAGGTCCGCCATGTGGACACCAACGCTCTTCAATACCGCATCGCTCGGAAATATATGATTCGTCTGGAACCCTCCGACTTCGCGGACGAATTCGCTCTGGAACGCCTGGCGACAGCGGCCGGGGTCCTCCCCGAAACCTTCCGTAACCGCTTCCAATATCTCGCTGATCCCGCCTTCGCGATCCAGAGCCGCGACGACGAGAGCGCGGAGGCGCTCTATGATTTCCTCGATGGAGAACCGCTCTTTTAAACTTCCGCCCTTCTTCCCCCTTATTCGTTCTTACTCGTTTCTCCGCCGCCACTCCCGCACGGCGCGCTCGTAGGCCGAATGGTGGTTTGTTCCATCATAGTACTTCCGATAGAGACGCTGAAAATCCTCAGACGGCATCGCCTTCGCCGCTCCATGCCACATCAACATCACGTAAAGCACGCAGAGGTCCGCGCCCAGAAGGAAAAGCACCGAGAGATACAGGGCAAACTTGTACGAGATGATTTCCGCCAACGGTCCGGAATACCGGCTTAGAAACAACATCACGGCCATCGCGTTGAACGTCCCCATTACAATCAGCGCGAGAATGACTCTTACCATAGCCACCTCCTTCTCCTTTCACAAAACCGCCTTTCCCTCGGCGGTTCCTGAAAGGCTCTCACAACTATTTCCCCTGAATCACCTCGTTCAAGGTCTTTCCTTCCGGAGGAAACCGCCGGACCTTTCTGCGTTTCTTGGTCTCCTCCTCGACACGTTTCCTCAAAACCTCGTAACGTCCCTTGGCGGTCTTTCCCGGTTCGGTATCCGGGTAATACTTCATCGCCCTCCGATAACTCCACAACGCTTCCTCCAGCCATCCCTCCATCTCATAAAGTTCTCCGGAACGGAGAAGGGCCGCCGGGGCAACACTCGAACGGGAATAGAGCATCGCGGTAGCTCGATAGACGTCCGCCGCTTCGATTCGCTCTCCCATCGCCTCCAGACACTGCGCCGTGCGAAAAGAGGCGTCATCCCCCCGATAAAGGTCCGCATAACGATCGAGGTACTTACGGTACTCCACCAGCGCCGACGAATATCTCCCCATCGCATAGTATTGCTCCGCTCGATCGAAGACGGCGTTCGCCTCGAGATTCGCCCACCTGTCGTCTCTTCGGACGGCGCTGCCCGCCGGCGAGCATCCGCCGGAGAAGATTCCGACCAGAAGGACTATGGCCCACTCCCGCTTCAAATGGCATCCTCCACCGCGCGGGGATAGGATCCCAAGAGACGGTAGAAGGAACATTCCTTTTCCAGCGCCGCCAGCGCGCGCGAAACCTTTCCGTCCCTCGCATGCCCTTCCATATCGAGAAAGAAAATATATTTCCAACTCTTCACGCGCGAGGGCCGAGACTCGATCTTCGTCAGGTTTACGTTCTCCTTCCGAAACGGAAGCAACATTCGCGACAAAGCCCCGGGACGATCCTTCATGGCGAACGCCACCGAGGTCTTGTCCCGACCGGTGCGAGCGACAAGACCGTCACCGTCGCGGGCTCGGTCGAGAACGAGAAAGCGAGTTGTATTCCCGGCGACATCCTCGATGTTTCTCTCCAAAAATTCCAGTCCGTATTCCTCCGCCG